>NZ_FZLB01000084.1:0-3999 GCF_900196775.1 Helicobacter bizzozeronii | reverse complement strand
AGAAATAACCGCCTAGCTTAACACCCACACTATAAAGCAACCTTAAAACCAAAAACGAAAGGAATGGCAAAATGAAATTTTACAATCGGAATGGGAGACTCTACCTAGAAACCTATGAGGGGTCTAAACGCATCCGCAAGAGTCTTAAAATGCTTGACACAGCACAAAACCGCGCGCTGGTGTTGGCTAAGTTGGGTATTTCCCACACACAGGGCGCAAAAGAGCAAGTTAAAAGGGCACGCATGCAGGCATTTAAAACCCAGCAAGTGGGGCAAATTAATCCAAAGTGCTACACCATTGCAAGCGCACTTGAAAAATATTGGGAACAGGTGGGGGGTATGAAACCCACCAGCCTACGCACTATGCAAGCCACAATGCGCACGGCATTAAAGCTTTTGGGCAATTTGACACACCTAGAGCAAATCACTAAAGAGAGCATCCACAACTTCTATAAGCAACTCAACCAACGGGCCAACGCCTACAGCGCTAGCCACATCAAGGGGCTCACCCTTGCGCTTAAAAACTTCCTAGACTTTGCGATGGAGATGGACTACATCCAAGCTAACCCCTTTTTTAAGCCCAAACGCATCGCCAACACACCCCCTAAGCAGAAAAACCCCCTCAATGCTAATGAGGTTCAAGAGGTCTTAGGGCTGTGTCATTGTGATGTAACCCGCTTATATTTGATGATTGCTTTTTGCACCGGGGCGCGCATAGGCGAGATTTTGGCTTTAAAGCATAGCGATCTCAACTTTGCTAACAACACCATCAGCATTGAGCGCTCAATCAGCACACGGGGCGAAATACTTAGCCCCAAGACCACTAGCAGTGTCCGCACAATCCAAATGCCAGCCCCTCTAAGAGAGTTTCTCTTAAAGTCCCTCAAAGGGGGCGGGGGTGAGTTCCTCTTTAACAACCCCACAGGCAGACGGCTTAACTTCACCCGTGCATTCCACAAGCTCCTAGCCAAAGCCGGGCTAGCTAAACGCCCGCTTTATTGCACACGGCACACCTTCGCTTCCATCGCGCTCAATCACGGGGCAAACCTGCTCTACACGAGTGCATTATTAGGGCATAAAAACGCCCACATCACGCTAAAGACCTACGCACGCTATCTGCCCCAAGAGAGCCACACCCTAGCACCCATATTCAACCAAATCAAAGGAGTTTACTATGATCGCCAAGTTTAACCCCACCACGCGTTACACCGCCATACCCAATGACATCGTCTTGAATGCGGGTTTGAGCGTGCAGGCTCTAGGGCTTGCCGTGTTCATCAACGCCTTGCCCAGCACTTGGCAGATCACCACTGAATTTTTATGTAAGACCTTCAAACTCAGCCGCAACACCATCTACAAGTATCTTAACGAGCTAGAAGCTAAGGGCATTCTTAAAATTGCCTATGTGCGCTCTAAAGGGAAAATAACCGGGCTTAGAACTTTCAGCCTTTGTGTCCCCAAAGAGCAAGATTTAGAGCCCCAACATAGCCAAAATTATAAGCTATGTTTGCAAGCCCCTAAAAAGCGGGGGTCTAAAATGCGCAAAGCCCTACACAAGGGAATTAACATCATAGCCCAAACTTTGCGCCCTATAAAAATAAGGAATCTAAAAAAACATGGAAAAAAGAGCGCGTGCGCGCAAGAAGTTTTTTTGAAAAGAGAGGGCAAACAACGCGCCCCTAAAAAATCCCTCATCAACTTTGAGGCTTTAAAGCAGAAAATCAATGCCTGTTTCAATATGCGCTTAAGCGGTCTCACCACACAAGAGCAAGAAGCCTATGAACGCTTTTTAGCCCACTGCCAAGACAAGCACCCGGTGAGCTATGAGCAAAAACGCGCCATCTACCAGCACTTCTTAGAGCTCAAAGAACAAGGCTTCAACATCTGCGATCTGGCTTTAAACGCCATCCGCAAGGGTTATAACGATGTCTTGCCCCCCAAAACACGCGTCATCTCTAACAAAAGCCTTTATGAGAAGCTCAGCAACACCTACAACGGGCTCACCCTTGAGAACTTCGAATACGCTGTTTTTAAAGCCTTTGAAATTGCCGAAACCGCCAGCAAGGAGCAAGGATGAAAAGAATCCCCAAAGAACACACGGGTAGTTTCTTTTTAGAACCCGCTTTGTTAGAGCTTTTAGACACCATCGCCACCCTAGAGGGGCAGAGTAGGGGGGTGATTGTGGAGCGCGCAGTGCGTTATTTTTTGATCGGAGGAGAGAATGAGAAAAGATGGGAAAAGTCCAAATGCGCCTACACGGCTAAGAAAAAAGTTCATGTTAAAGCCCCACAT
Organism: Helicobacter bizzozeronii; assembly: GCF_900196775.1. NCBI lineage: Bacteria > Pseudomonadati > Campylobacterota > Epsilonproteobacteria > Campylobacterales > Helicobacteraceae > Helicobacter > Helicobacter bizzozeronii. Next base: position 1,708 of record NZ_FZLB01000084.1, on the reverse strand, counting down.
CATCGTGCGTTTAAAAGCGCGCGCCAGAAGGGCACAGATGAGTCAAAACGAGTTCTTGCAAATGTGTCTTTATTTGGCTCTCCAAGAGTTTGCCCGCCACAATCTCTACGCCCAAGCCTTGATTCAAGAACACCAAGACTACCTAGAACACTTGAGGAGAACCTATGCTAGAAATGGATTCAACCTTGCTTGAAAAGAACATCATCGCCTCTTTGATCCACTACCCAGAATACTTGGAGGAAATGCTAGAGGGCATTGCTTTAGAGCATTTTGAGCCCTTGCACCAGAAGGTCTTAAAAGCCCTGCTAATGCTTAAAGAGCAGCACAAGATCATCACCTACGGGCTATTAGTCCACGCACTAGGCGAGCAAACTTGTCAAAGCCCCGAGTTTAACGCGCTGCTTTCCCAAGAGACCCAATCAGGCTATTTAAGCCTCAAAGAGGACCTTAAAAAAGCCCTCTTGCTTAAAACCCAGCGCAAGCTAGCCGACCAGCTAGCCAAGGCGTGCTTTAGGGGCGAAATCTTTGATATGGACTTTTTAAGCAAATACGCCCGCATAGAGGCTAAGGACAATATGCGCTCCTTTGCGCAGTGGGAGGAGTATTTTAAGCAAGAGCCTCCCATTGAGAAAATCCCTAGTGGGATGGAGTTTTTAGATAAGACCTTAGAGGGGGGTTTTGAGTTCAAGCAGTTAGTTCTAATCGGTGGTGACCCAGAGGCAGGCAAGACCATGCTAGGCATACAGATTTTAAGGCATATGAGCCTCGTGGAGAATGTCAAGGTGGGTTATTTTTCCTTTGAGTTCCCCTTGAAAAAGTTTGTGGTGAAAATGAATGCCACCCAAGAGCTTAGCCATAAAAAACTCTTTGATCGCCTAGATTTTCAGATGTGCGAACAAGGGCAGGGTGTTGAGGAGTTAGTGGCTCAGATCAAGCGCAGTGCTAAAGCAGGCGTGAAGGTCTTTTTGATTGACTCGCAAAGTTTCATCATTGCCCCTAAGGGGCGCACCCCCGAGGAGGAGGAGACCCACAAATTTACGCGTATTGCCCAACTGATCAATAACTTTGAGCTAGACATCCTCATCTTTCTCATCGTGCAAAGCTCCAAAGAGCAAACTTCTACCAAAACCACCAACACGCCCATGAAGAGCAAGATGGGGGCGTATATGGCAAGTATCTATATTCATATCCACAAGGTCAATGAAAGAGAATGGGCTGATGAAAAGGAACGCCCCTATATCCGCCACATCTTTTTTGAAAAGAACAAACAAACCGGCTGGAGGAATATGGGCAAGTTCAAAGCTGACCCCAAGCATTACCAGTTTGTCCAACTTGCCCAAAGCGTGCAAGATTTGGGCAAAAAAGACCTCAATTTTTTAAAGGAGAACAGATGAGCGATAGAGATTATTACATGGGTTTGGTTAAAAGTTACTTAGCTAGTGGCCAAGCGGGCACTACTTTTTTTGATTTGTGTTTTCAAGACTCTAAGTTGTATATCAGTTTTAAAGCCGACAAGAGCACCGAGTTGCACATTATCCAAAAAGCCACCTGTTTAGTGCCCTCCAGCACGATTAGCTTAAAGGATTTGCGTTATTTGAGTGCAAGGCGCAAAGATGTGGACGGCAAGATCACCAGCGAACTAATTGGCTATCTCACCCCCAAAAAAGGGCATAAGCTCCTAGTTAGCCTCTTAGTGCCCTTAGAGTGT
>NZ_FZLB01000055.1:0-9811 GCF_900196775.1 Helicobacter bizzozeronii | reverse complement strand
TGTAGGCGACGGCTGATGCCGAGGTGGGAAGGGCTCTGTTGGGCGGGAGCGTGAGGTGTGTAGAAGAGGCAGGGGGAGGGGGGCGGGGGGAGTCTCTGTAAAAAGATTAGTTTGCAGGGTGGCTAGTTGCCTGCTTAAAAAGGCTTGATCTTTGTCTCTAATGAGGGCATTTAAGAGTTTGGGGGGTAGCATGCGAGCAAGCTTGGGGGAATTGATTGGATCATAGAGATTTTCTAAGTTTTCAAAGGCATTTAATAATTTGATCGCATAGGCAGGTCCGATCCCCTCTACGCCCTTATACCCATCGCTGCTATCGCCCACCAAACCTTGATAATCCCTAAATTGGTGGGGGGGTATTTTGTATTTTTCAAGGCAAAATGCCACGCCCCGATCGGTGTTGCTGGCAAAGTCATGCACGCACACAGAGGGGCTAACCAGCTGGTAAAAATCCTTATCATTGCTCAAAATACGCACTTGATAACCCTGTTGGCTAAAAAGGGTGCAAAGGCTAGCAATCACATCATCGCTTTCATAACCCTCCACACTCAAAGCGCATAATTGCATTTGCTTGATCCAATCCAAAATAGTGGGGAGCTGTGCCTCTAGGTGGGGGGGGCTTAGGCGTTTGGCTTTATAATCCGCATAAAGGGTTTTGCGTTGGCTCTTAGGGCTCTCTAGGGCAAAGATTAAACTATGGGCTTTAAATTTATAGACCTTTTGGATCACATGGGCAAAGGCACTCAGCCACGCGGTGTTAAAGCCCGCTGTGGTGTGCCAATCTTTAAAAGGATAGTAAAATTTAAAGAGGAGGTTGAAGGTATCCACCAAATGGATGGTTTTCATGTTTTGTGGATACAATCCTCAAAGAGGTATTGGTGCTCGCTGGGCAAGGCTTCATAAAGTTTGCGGGCTAAAAGGCGGATTTCCCAAAGGGCTTTGTTATGCGTGCGTAGGCTCAAAAAGTTTTGCAAACTGCGGGCATTAATGCTAAAAGCTAGGCTGGTTTTATAGCTCTCAGGCATGGCAAACTTGGCATAATCATTTTTCACATGCCCCACAATCAAAAGGCGCAAATTTTCTAGGGCATGCACGCTGGCATGATCGACTGCCTCGACCCCTGTAAAGACCAAAAACTCTTGGGCGCGTTGGAGATTGGGCTCTTCAAGGGGTAAAAAGCTCTCTTGGGCTTGGAGTTCTTTGAGGGTGTAGCGGCTGGATTTGACCGAAAAGCTAGCCATGCGGTGGCGGGCTAATTCTTGCAAACAAGCGCGGCTAATGCCCTGAATGTCAAAATTATAAAAGAGGTGCTCTAGGGTGGAGTTGTGGCGGTATTTGTTGGCAACGCGATCGATGAGTTCTAAATCTTTGCACCCCCCTCCATCGCTATTGGCAAAACTCTGGTAACAAGTGCGGATGGCTTCATAGCAACACGATAAAGGGGTGGCATGCTTTAAAATCACTAACATATTAGGGCTTTACAAGGAGGGTTTGGATTTGTGGGGGTGTATCTTGTGCGCTGGGTTGGGGGGTTGGGGCGATCCCCTCGGGGGCAAAACCCAAATTTTTAGGCGTGTAGATGGTGTTGGTGTAGATAATTTGTCGATCCTGCAGAGGCTCGCTAAAATCGGGTTTGAAGTTGGCATAAAACCGGGTGAGCATGTGATCCAAACTATCCAAACTGGCATAACTCACCCAATCATATTGCAAATCTGTATTGAGAATGGAGGCATATTGACTCAAATACGGGCTAGTTTTGCCAATCGCGCTGGTGAGGTAAAAATTAGTGCGATCCCTAGGCTGGGTGAGCATGAACATGGATAAATTAAAATTGATCTGGGAGGAGAGCAACATGGCTGGGCGGCTAGCCTTGGGGAGTCGGCTAATTTGGGAGAGCAAGAGCCCGGTTTTAACAATGGGCGTGTTGAAAAACACCACCGCATTTTTTAAGTATTTAGCCTGCCCCCTAAGCTCCCTAGAAAAGGTGCTGGCTTTTTTAAAAGTGATGGTGTCCTCATAGAGAATTTGCGCGCCCAAATCTTTTAAATTCTTGCCTAGCATCTCACCCCTAAAGCTGTCGTCATTATAGACCACTAGGGGTTTATGTTGCCCCAAATCCAAGAGTGCATGGACTTGCTTAAAAAAATCAATTCCCCCAAACAACAAGGAGGAGGGTAAATCCATGCGTTTTTCTAGTTGGTTTTTATGCACCGTGGGGATAATAGTTGGCAAATTTAGGGGCGTTTGGGCGATCAAATTTTCCACGCCATTTTGGGTTAAAAGGGCGATGACAAAAGGGAACTCTTCTTTTTCAATGGCTTGGTAGGTTTGTTTTAAACTCTCAGGGTCTTCTTGTTGGCTATCAAAGACCTTAAAGATAAAATCGTGGTTTTTATAGGACAGATACGCCAAAATGGCATTAATGGCGGCATTGCTGTAACGCCCGATCACCTTTTTGGGCACAAGGAGCGCCACTTGATAGGGGGTGTCTGGGGAAAATTGTTGCTGCGTGAAAACCTCTTGCAAAGCGGGTGGGTTGAGTAAATCATTAATGATTTTGTAATCATCTTGTAATTGGGGGTGCTTGATGCCCTCTGAAAAACGCGCCATAAAAGAAAAGATCTGCCCTTCTTCATAGAGCTTTTGCAAACAAGCCTCATCGCAAGGCTCTTCAAGTTGCACCACAACTTGCTTGGCTGGGGGCAAGGGCAATAACTCCCGCCCATGGGGACTCTTGGCATAGAGCAACGCCCCACAGAGCATGCCCAAAATTAAAAATCGCAACCGCTAGTCCTTGTGTTTTTTAAAGATATGGGGGCTTAGCATGTTGGCTGGTTGGAAGATTTCATCTAATTGTTCTTGGGTGAGGAGCTGGCGTTCTAGCACGATCTGATGGACGGATTTACCCGTATCTAGGGCTTCTTTGGCAATGGAGGCGGATTTTTCATAGCCGATGTGCGGGTTGAGTGCGGTAACAATGCCAATGCTATTAAAAACATAATCATGGCAGATTTTTTCATTAGCCGTGATGCCATTGATACATTTGTCAACCAAGGTGCGGATCGCGCGGTTAAGCATCAAAAAAGAATGGAAGAGCTTATAGGCGATCACGGGTTCAAACACATTGAGCTGGAGTTGTCCGCCCTCAGCAGCCATTGCGACCGCTAGGTCATTGCCAATGACTGAAAAGCACACTTGATTGACCACTTCGGGGATGACCGGATTGACTTTACCGGGCATGATGGAGCTACCCGGTTGCATTTTGGGTAGGTTAATTTCATTTAAGCCCGCACGCGGTCCAGAGCTTAGCAGACGCAGATCGTTACAGATTTTAGAAAGTTTGATGGCAATCCTTTTGAGTGCCCCGCTGACTTGCACATAAGCCCCCGTGCTTTGGCTAGCCTCAATCAAATCAACAGCAATGGTGAAAGGGCGACCGGTTACTTCTTGGATTTTCTTTTCCACAATGTATTTATAATCCGGGTGGGAGTTGATTCCCGTGCCAATAGCCGTCCCGCCTAAGTTTAGGACACGGGTCCATTCCCGTGCATCAAGGACATGCTGGATGTCTTTTTTCACCATCGAAACAAAGGTTTCAAATTCTTGACCCAAAGTCATGGGCACGGCATCTTGAAGCTGGGTGCGCCCCATTTTGAGGACATGGGCGAACTCTTTAGATTTCTTAGCAAAGGCATCTTTGAGGATTTTGAGGATTTGGGTTAGGTGATCCAAGCGTTCATAAATGGCGATCTTGAGTGCTGAAGGATAGACATCGTTTGTGCTTTGGGAACGATTGACATGGTCATTGGGGTGGCAGTATTGGTATTCGCCCTTTTTATGCCCCAAATACTCCAGTGCCATGTTGGCGATCACCTCATTGACATTCATGTTGGTGCTTGTGCCCGCCCCGCCTTGAATCATATCCACAACAAATTGATCATGATGCTCGCCATCAATGATCTTATCGCAAGCATGGCAGATCGCATCTTTGATCTTAACCTCAATGAGCCCTAAATCCGCATTGGCTAAAGCGGCGGCTTTTTTGACTTGCGCAAAGGATCGGATAAAAATGGGGTAGTTATAAAGCCGATCGTGTGTGATGTTGAAGTTCTCGACCGCCCGCAAGGTTTGGATGCCATAATAAAGGCTATCATCAATCTCCATCTCGCCAATAAAATCATGTTCTTTTCTAGTTGCCATGAAACTCTCCTGCATAAAATGATGGACATTCTACCGATTTAAAATTAATATTAAATTTTAACGACATAATCCCAAAGCAATTTGAGAATCGTAACACCCACGACCCCTAGAAAGATCGTGCGGATGAACTTGACTTCTTTAACCATCACCAAGTGGGAGCCCACAAAAGCCCCCAACATTTGCCCTAGCCCCATTAAAAGCCCGACACCCCACAAAATCGGCGACCCCCAGATAAATACACTCAAGCTTACGATATTACTCGTAAAATTTAAAACCTTCGTGTGTGCCACTGCCTTTTTCATGGGCAAGCCTAGCAGGGCGAGCATTAAAAAGGTCCAAAAAGAACCTGTTCCGGGTCCAAAGAAGCCATCATAAAACCCCAAGATGAACCCAAAGACCCCATAAAAAAGGGCGGGTTTGAGCTTGGGCGGGCGTTCTTGCTCGCCGATCTTGGGGCTAAAGAGGGTGTATAAAAAAATCACACCCAAGAAAATCGGGATTAACAGGCGCAATAAGTTGGCTTGCAAGAGCAAGATCACATAAGTCCCCAAGCATGCGCCCACAAATACAAAGACAATGCCTAGCCAAATTTCTTGGAGTGAAACTAGCCCCTTGCGCCAAAAATTAAACGCCGCGCTGAAACTGCCAAAACTGCTTTGTAATTTGTTGGTGGCTAGCACCATATGCACGGGCACGCCCATTGCCATGAGGGTTGGCACGCTAATGAGCCCCCCACCCCCCGCAATGGAATCAACCAAGCCCGCACAAAATGCCGCCACAAAAAAGATCGCATAATCAAAAAGCCCAAAATCCATGCCATTCTCAAAAATAAGTTTGTTTTAAAATATAGCATGGCATTTTTTTATAAACTTTAAAAACACACTTTTTGCTAAATGCTACGCATTTACCCCAAACAAGCCCGCTATTTTTGCCCAAAAGGCTAACTCAAGCCCCATTTAGGCTTTTTTGTTAGAGTTGCTTTAGTTTCTGTGTGTAACAGAAACAAATTCCAACTCATTTAAAATCTTTAAGGAGGCAATATGGTTTTAGTCGCGTTATCAGCAGAATTAGGGGCATCTAGGCGGGGGAGCAATAAGGGCGTGGAATGTTTGAGGCAGGCATTGGTCCAAAAATACCCAGAGGTTGCCAAGCATGCTGTTTTTATCAAGGAAGAGCAGTGCGCGCTAGATATTTCTTTTAAATACGCCAAACGCTTTGAAGATTACTACTTATTTTGCAGAGATGCCTTGATCCCGGGCATGCAAAAGGTGTTTGCAGAACACCAATTCCCCATTATTCTAAGCTCAGAACACTCCAATGCCTTTGGCATTATCCAAGCCTTGCGCAGCCAACATCCTAAAGAAAAAATTGGGATTTTGTATTTGGATGCGCATGCGGACATCCACACCGCCCATGACAGCCACTCAGGCAATATCCATGGCATGCCCTTAGGCATGGTGCTTAACAAAGTGCATGCTGGTCCTAATGATTTGAGCGCACAAGAAAAGGAATATTGGCAAGATTTATGTTCTTTGGGATTAGAAAAAGGGGTGGTGGATTTTGATCCCACCCAACTAGTGTATTTTGGTGTCCGCAGCACGGAGCGTAGCGAAGATGAGGTGATCGCTGAATATAATATCCCCCTTTTCAGTGTGGCACAAATTAGAGAGGACATGTTTGGCGTGGTGCAAAAGGCTAAAGAACACCTCAAGGGTATCCACACAATTTATTTGAGTCTGGATGTTGATGTGATGGATGGGGGGATTTTCACTTCTACGGGTGTGCGTGAAAAACGCGGTCTATACCCCCATGAATTGCAAGATTTATTGCAATTATTGCTCGATACTTTTGGCGATCGCCTAGCAGCCATTGAGATCACCGAATACAACCCTGACATGCACAAAGGCGGGCGTGATGATCAACAAGATGTGCTAGAACTCTTAATGAGCGCAACCCGCTATGCCTTGCAACGCAAAAAACACCCCCACAAAACCCATTCAAGAGATCATGCATGATCGCCATTGGCTTACCCAAAGAGAGCATGGACGCAGAGTTCCGCGTAGCCCTTGTGCCCGAAGATGTGGCGGTGTTGGTGCAAAATGCCAATTGTCAAATTTTTGTTGAGGAAAATGCAGGTTTGAATAGCGGTTATACCAACCAGCAATACCAGCAAGCCGGGGCGCAGATTGTCCCCACCAAGCAGGCTTGGGATCAGCCCATGATCTTAAAGTGCAAAGAACCCTTAGAGCACGAATATGCCTTGCTCAAAGAAGGGGCGACTCTCTTTAGCTATTTGGATTTGGCTTATAATGCCTCCCTAGCGCGCATGCTAGTGGATAAAAAGATTTTATCTATTTGCACCGAGACCATTGCCGGACCTAAGGGCAATTACCCGATCTTAGCCCCCATGAGTGTGGTTGCGGGCAATTTAGCCGCCCATTTTATCCAGCATTACTTATTAGCCCTAGAGCATTTGCCCGGTGTCTTTGGGCGGGGAGTGTTGTTGCGTGGTTTGGCGGGCGAACCGCAGGCAAAGGTGGTTGTTGTGGGCGGGGGCGTGGTGGGCTTAGAGGCGGCTAGGACTCTTAGCGTGATGGGCGCGCGGGTGGTGATCTTAGAGCTAGATTTTGCCAAATTGCAAGATCACCCCTACACCCACCTTTATCATTTGGAGGTGTTGGGCGTGAATGAGGCTAATATTGCCTATGCCCTAGAGGGTGCGCTAGGTTTGGTAGGCGCGGTGTTGCAAACCGCCACAGTCACGCCCAAAGTGATCCTAAGGCGGCATTTAAAATGCATGCAAAAAGGGGGTGTGGTGGTGGATGTGGCTTGCGATTTGGGGGGGTGCATTGAAACCACCCGCCAAACTAGCACCTCTACGCCCATTTACTTAGAAGAAGACTTGTTCCATTATGGCGTGCCCAACATGCCCGGGATTGTGGCTAAAACAAGCTCCATTGCCTATAGCCATGCCAGTTTGCCCTATGTGCTGTATTTCTTACAACATGGACTCAAAGGCTTTTTACAAGCCAAAGATAAAGTGGTCGCCCAGACTTTGGGGGGCTTGAGCGCTTATCAAGGCTATCTCACCCAAGAGGGAATCGCTAGGGCGTTTAATCTGCCCTATAAAGACCCTCAAGAGGTGCTAGCCCAGCTTTGAGCGGGGGGCTAGGGGCATTAGCGCAAGCTTGTTATTTGAGGGGGAGCACTTGCACGCTAAGGGAGTTAGGGAGACTGCGGACAAAAACGATGTTGTTTTTATTGCCACAGAATTGGCTAGGTGTTGGTTTTGTGGTGTCATTACAAGTGATCGCTCGGAGTTCCTGTTTCAAGCCATCCACATTGACAGCAAAACTATGGGCTTCATCATTATTAAAGCGTGCCACATAGACCGTTTTAGGGAAGATATTAGAACCTCTGATGTCAGCCGCTGTAGTCGCTTTATTCACCATGCGCATAATCCCCCCGACAGCCATCATCGCCATTCCAGCATCTCCGCCTGTTGCCGCTCCAGCTGTCTGTAAGCCCTTGCCCGCAGCTGTTTTTAAGATTGCCGAACTAATGGCACGGGCTTTGATGGCGGGCAAGGTAACTTTATATTCTGTTTGCACCACCGCATCAAAGTGAGAGAGGACCTCAAAATTTTGCGTCTTGCCATTGGCGACCAATTGGAAAGTGCTGTGAAAATCTTTGCCGTCCTCTAGAGTGGGAATTGCAAAATTAAGCTCAGTAATTTTATATTCCTTTAAAGTGGGTTGCACCCCATCTTCTAAAACCACCCAAGTTCTTTTGTGCGTGTTGTGGTGTTCAAAATCCTTAATATCTTGAGCGACAATAGAGCTTTTGCTAATCGCATAGGCTTCTTTCAAGTCATCAACGCCCTTGCTATCCCCATCAATGGTATAAAATAACCCAGCAACATAGCTAATCCAAGGGTTGATAAAGCCATCATAGGCAGCCATGTATTTCAAATTTGAGTAGCGTTGTTCCAATTCTTGATCAAAATTGCCAAGTCTAGCCGTGAATTTAGCAAGCTTGCCCGGATTTTTTTTCTTGGCTTCCTCTTCCATTTGGGCATGTGCCTTTTGGATCGCCTTACTATAAAACTCTTTGAGTCTTCTTTGGCGCTCAATGGTGCGGTTAAATTCTACCCGTGCATCTTTCATATTACCCAACATGGCATAATCAAGGGCTTTATAATAATTAGTCAAAGCCCATTCATACATGTGCCCTTCATAGATTTTATTGGTTTCATTCCCAAAGGTCGCACCCCCGACTTTAGAGAGGGTTTTTTCCAAGTTCTTATAGTTGGTGTCAAAGACTTTGTCGGCTTTACCCAACATCTCCAAAGAAGGCTTATAAGATCTCATCATAAAGGCATTCACGCCATTTTGCAATTCCCATAAAGGCGCATCTTTTTGTTTTTTATCTTGATCGATAAACTTTTTGGAAAGCTTATCCGCCTGTGGGTTTTGCTTAGCATAGTAAGCTTGCTGGAATTGTGCGAGCTGTGCGCGGCTCTCTGTGTGCGCACACCCCAAAAACACCAAGCCACTCGCCAAAATCCCGTAGAATTTCCAACTCAAACCAATCCGCATTCGCGACTCCTTACCAAAAAATAAGAGCCGATCGTAACAAAAGTTAATTAACCAAATGATATCCACGCAAGGATAACGGGGGTCTAAACCCCCCTAGAAGTTATAGACATAGTTGGCATAAAGGACGATCACGCGTCTAAAAGAAAAAGTGTTGGTCTGACCCGTTGAATATGCGCTGTAATAGGGGTTGTTGATGGCTGGGACTCTAAAGCCCACCTCCACGCCATTATGCACTCCAAAATTAGCCCGCACCCCGAAGTTAAACATCCATTGCACAAAAGTAGCCGAAAAGGTGGCGTTGTTATTGCCAATTGCACTTTTCAAAAACCAGTCATTATAGCTCACACAATAGGCATTATTGACCGTCGTTTGGCACACGCCATTAGCCTTGCCAGCCCCCAAAGTCCAAGTGCTCCCCCCCACAGCCATGCCCACAAAAGCCCCAATATCATAGCCCTTAGCACGGAAAAAATTCCACAACGCATCAATCCCCACCCCATAGAAATAATTCCCCAAAGACCCTTGAGTGGGGTATTTGTTGTCCGTTTTTTCTGAAAAGCCCCCACCTTGTAAGCTAATCAAGCCATAGTAACGCACGCCCCAGTGCCGTTTTTTGCCAAAGAATTGTTTATACCCCCCCTGAAAATCCACACCCCCTAGATCGCCAGAAAAGGGGTAAGTCGTGGTTGCATTGGGAGTTTTATACGCACGCGACCCAGCTGCATGGGAGTATTGCACCCCCACTTGGGCAAACCATCCATCTTTAGCTGCTTCTAAAGGCACGCCCAAGAGTCCAGCAAATCCCATCCCTAAAAACACCCGTTTAACCATACAAAACTCCTTACAAGACTCCTTCTTGTAGCAATTCTAGCAAGTTTTAAAGCTAATTGCAAGAACTTAAATCATTTTAAGTTTTTAATACGCATAAAACAAGGAACAAATTAATTGTCTGCAAAGAATCCAGATACCGCCCCGATCGCCCCTATAAACAAGATGATTGTATTGACGCTTTAGCC
>NZ_FZLB01000078.1:0-4543 GCF_900196775.1 Helicobacter bizzozeronii | reverse complement strand
CCCTTTAGCCTAGCCCCAGCCCTCAAGCTGGAGCCCAGAACGACACCCCTTTTTGTTAAAAAAACCCTCCCCCTGGCGGGCACTAAAAGCATGCATGCGGCTACCTTGAGCGTGCTGGATACAGATTATCTCGTGGGGGCTTAATTTGGGGGGTGTGCGGAGGGGGTGGGGGATGTTAAAATCTATGCCCATCTTTACAATCTGAAAACCCAAGAGTGGGGACAAGCTCTGCCCTTGCTCTCAGCCCCCCTATTGAGCCAAAAAGCCCATGAGTTTGTCAAAATCTTAGGCAACCCCGTGCTGTATGCCACGCATAACACCCTGTATTTATTCGTGGTGGGGGCGAGTTTAGGCGGGTGGGCGACCTCTAAAATTTATCTGCTCTGTGCTCCCCTAAAGCGTGTCTTAGAACAGCTCCAGCACAACCAAAGCCCGCAACTGGATTTTATCCAAACCCTGCCCTTAAGCCCCTTTTTAAATATCAGCCATCTGGTGCGCACCAGCCCCCTGTCCACTGATGATGGCGGGTTTGTGTTGCCCATTTATCAAGAGCTGGCTAAAAAAACCCCCTTGTTACTCAAATTTGACCCCCACGCCCGCTTAGAGAGTGTGATCCAGCCTAATTTGCTAAAACAGCAACTCCAGCCCAGCCTTGCACCCTACCAACATTGCGCTTTGATGGCATTTAGAAGTTACAAACGCTTTGATCTCTACACCCAAACCTGCCAAACCCCCCTAAAATGGGATCCACCCCAGTTGAGTAATCTCAAAAACTATGATGACTCGCTCAATCTCTTCAATGTGAATGGCACGCTTTATTTGATCTATAATGCCCCGCTCCAAGAGGGCTATAATAGCCGCAGCACTTTAATGTTGGCTCAATTTGCCCCCACACCTGATAAGCCTAGCTATTTTAAGCCTCTGTGTATCTTGGATTTTACACAACAGGGGGGCGAGGTGAGCTACCCAGCCACTTTAATTTTTAAAGATCAGGTGCATGTGCTCTACACAAAGGATCGCCAGCACATCCAGCATATCATCTTTAATTTGGCTTATTTGAAAAGCTTGCCATGATCGCCCATTCTGTTTTGCCCTCCTTGTTTTTGAGCGTAGCGGTGAGTCTATGCGTGGCGGTGTTTGCCCGCAAATACGCTTGGCTAAAAGCTTTAGGGGTGTTTGGGATTTGCCATATCCCAGTGTGGCATGCCATGAGCCTATCGGCGTTACTTGTGGGGCTTTTTAGCACGCCTAGCCCCTTAAGCCTTGTGCTGTGCTTATGGGCTTTAATTGCCAAATACAAGAACTTAGAATGCTTCCCTTTCAGGGTGGCTTTATTTTTAAGCCTCTTTGGAGTCTTTGTCTTTTTAGATATGTTAGAACTCTTGCCCTTTAGCCTCACGCATGCCAGCCCAACATGGGTCATTATGAGCTTGTGCTTGTGGAGCGTGCTCGCCTTTTTGGTGCATAGACCCTTGGGCGTGCTCTTTTTACTCACCTTGTTCTTAGCAACCTTAAACCAACTCAACAAGGGCGACTCTTTTGTTTTGCTCTATGTGGGCTTTATGGATATTTATTTGTGGGCACTGGCTTTAATCTGGCTACTCAAGGGGATGTCAAAAACCCTCATTAAAAATCTAAAACACCCTTGATCTATAGCACCTGTGCCAACAGCACAGCGTTTGCAAATGCGCTAGTGTTTTAATAGTCATACGGGCAAACAACATCAAAGGGCAAAAACCCGAAGCATTTTAATAGCCAAACGGGCAACCAGTATGAAAAGCCAAAGGGCATAACCCTAAGGGTGGGCAAAGGCTAAAAATAAGCAAAGATGGGTTAAAATGGGGCGTGCCAGTAGTAGGGTTTTCTTAGGACGATGGGCGTAACTTTTAATAGTGGGTCAGGAGGCTGTAAGCGGGTAACCTCCTAGAAAGGAGACCCTACTATGAAATTACTCGTGGTATTAGTGGTTTTGATGGTTCTCGTCCAACCATAGTGGTTTTGATGGTTCTCGTCCAACCATTATATTAAAAACCGCCCTCGCCCTATGGGCGGGGGTAACCACTGATACCATTGTGCCACACATTTGCTTAACTTAACTTGGTTTTAACAAAAATACAGCCAACAAACTCATTTTTGCAAACAAAAATCTAAATCTTTCTCTAGCTCTTGGGTGTAGATTAGGAGTGCCTTTAGATATTCCAACATATCTAAGTCCTTGCTGGGTCTGCTTGGTTTGCTAATCTGACACCTAGTGGGGATATAGACATCTTTATAAACCACTCTGGGCGTGCAGGCTGTAAAGCCCAAGAGCGCGCACAATAAAAGCATTTTCATGCAAATAACCCCTCATCACCTAAAGCCCGTCTTAAATTCTCTTGGGCGATCTGAGCATATTGCTTAGATTTTTCCACCCCAATAAAATTAAGCCCTAAATGCGCACACGCCACTCCAGTAGAACCACTCCCGGCAAAACAATCTAACACAATCCCGCCCTTAGGCACAATGGCTAAGAGGTGTTTTAAGACCTCTAGGGGCTTTTGGGTGGCGTGTAGCTTTTTGCTGGCGTGTAAGTAGGCTTGAATATAGCCATAATGATAATTGGCTTCTTGTGTGTTGGGTAGTTCCCCCTTAGTGCCCCAGACAATAAACTCGCATTGTTGTTTAAAGCCATTGGGAAAGGGTCTAGCACCCCTGCCCTTATCCCACACAATAACACCCCGCCAAGCCAGATCGGCTAACTGGACCGCATCAGATAAAGCGGGCAACATGCGCCAATCAATGAAACTAAAAAAGTAACTGCTAGGCTTTAACAATCTCTCAATTTGGGCAAAGACAAAACCCATCCACCTTATAAAAACCCGCTGGTCTTTACCATCGCCTAGAAATTCGTAGTATTTGGAGTTATCGCCCACATATTTTTTATTCGTGCTGGCATTGCGTGCATTTAAAGACTTCACACCCCCACTGCAATAAGGCGGATCAATAAGGACACAATCAATACAACTATCAGGCAATTTAGCCATAAACTCCAACGCGTCAGTGTTAAAAACTTGGTTGAGATAGGGGGTTAGAATGGTCGCTCCTTTGGGTTTTAAGTAAGATTTAGCTAGATTTTCCTAGCAGTGTAAGTCAGTGCGTGGGAGACACTAGGCTTGGGGCTTAGGGAGGTTTCCGCTATTCTTGGAATAGTCCGCATACTCACTGCGAAAATGTTTGTTATTCTCAAGTTTCCCATTTAGCTCTAAAAACTCCCTTTATTTGGTTTTTGTGTGGTAAAATGCGCTTGCTATAACTCTCGCCTTAGAGTTCGGTCTAGGGTCGTATCCCATTAAGGAAGGCGTTCGGAGGGTCGTAGCTTCCCATTACTTTTCCACATCGTTACAAACCTTAACTTGTTTTGCGCGGTTAAAACCTCTTCAATAACCACGAAATGCCCGTTGATTTGTTTTTTATACTTAATCTTCTTACCTTGCACTTCGCGCACATCTGCACTCTTGGCAATATTAGGATAATTGCTAATATCTTGGATTGTAAGCGGTATTTGGTTGCGCGACATCTCAATCTTAGGGTCGCTATGCCTATTCAAGGCGTGCGCTACATGCTGGGCATCAATCTCTCTGGCTAGGGCGTAATTCCCATTAAACTTGAATTCCTGACTTAATTGCTCTAGCTCCTTACCCTCCACTTTAGCAATTACTGCCTTATTCTTTGGGTTGGGGTTTTGCAAATCCCATTGCTCTATGTGGTTTTTAATCTCTGCAGGGCTTAAGTCCTCTGTTAAAGTGCTCTTAGTGGGTAGGCTTTTGTTGGTGGGTGGTTTTTGAGCCCCTGCAGTGCTGGGCTTAAGGCTATCCTCCTGCTTGCTCTCAATCTTGCCCTCCGAGTGGTTTGATTGGGGTAGATTGTCCTTAATCCCCCCAGCACTGCGACTCTGTGCCCTCTGCAAAATTTGCATCTCTGGGGTATTGGCTAGGGCTTGGCTGGCTTGTGCGCTCTTTTTCTCCAATTCAGGCAATAAGGAAGCCACACGCATAACAGATTGGGTTGGGTTTTGCGTGCTGGTGATGAGCTCTTTGGCAAAGTCATAGACATTGACATCAGCTAGTTTCTTAGCAGACACGCCCTCAAAAGCCAAACGGGGCATCGAGGCTTCTGCAAACTTGTTAGGCAATCCTTTTAAAAAGTCATACAGACTCTCTGTTGCCCCCTTTAAACGCGCAAATCGGGCAAAACCAGCCCCTAGAATTTCGCTTAGCATATCCTCATAAGCATAGGGGTTGAGTTGCACCATTGCATTTGTGCCATCTTTGTGCGTGCTGCTTAGAAGCGTTTGTAATCTCTCTAAGATATGGGCGAAGTTATCTGCCCGCTCACCTGCTTTGAGGGCTGAGGCTGTGGCTTCTAATGCGGGCGTGAGATAGGGGGCAAGATTGAGGCTAGGGAAACGCCCATCACGCATTAAGAGATAGAAGCTAGGTGCGTTGTGGCTGAACATTTCTTTTAAACTTTTAAACTCTACAGGCTCTAATATCTTTTGGGCGTG
>NZ_FZLB01000097.1:0-1501 GCF_900196775.1 Helicobacter bizzozeronii | reverse complement strand
GGAGGAGTTTGGTTGCCTCAATAAAGGCATCTAAGAGGGGTTGGAACATGAAAAACCTTTCAAAAAATTTTCTAAGATTGGCAAGGCTAGAGTGGCTCAACGCCGTTAATATCTTTGTTGTGGCAAATCCAATGCACCACCCGTTCAATTTCTTCTTCAGCCACATAAGGGGCGTGCAGTCTGAGTAATGCACTGCTCCCCGGGGGGGTGAAGAGCATATCGCCCTTGCCCAACAAACTTTGCGCCCCCTCCGTGTCTAAGATCACGCGTGAATCCACCTTAGAGCCCACTTTAAAGCTGATCTTGCAAGGTAGGTTGGTTTTGATAACACCTGTGAGCACATCCACGCTGGGGCGTTGGGTGGCAATGATCAAATGAATCCCGCTGGCACGCCCCATTTGGGCGATCCGCATGATCGGGGTTTCCACATCCTTACCGCCCACCACCATTAAATCCGCTAATTCATCAATCATGATCACCAAAAAGGGCATGCTCTCGGCTTGTGCTTTGGCATGGTAACTCTCGATATTTTTAACCCGTTGTTGGTTTAGCAGGGTGTAGCGGCACTCCATTTCACACACGGCATGTTCTAGGGCTTCTATGGCTTCTTTAGGCGTGGTGATGATGGGGGCTTTTAGGTGGGGGATGTCTGCATAAAGGCTAAATTCAACCCGCTTGGGGTCAATGATGATTAATTGGAGCTGATCGGGGGTGTTTTTAAAAAGTAGAGATAAAATCATTGCATGCATGCCCACACTCTTACCACTGCCCGTGGTGCCAGCAATGAGCAAATGGGGGAGACTCTTAAGATCGCTCACATAGGGCTGGCCTATGACATCCTTACCCAAAGCCAACGCTAAGGGCGGGGCTTGTTTGAAGACCTCACTCTCTAGGATTTCTTTTAAACAAATGGGCGTGGGTGTGGGGTTGGCAATCTCAATGCCCATCACATCCTTACCCTTGATGGGGGCTTGAATCCGAATGGAAGGGGCACACAGAGCCATCGCCAAATCATCGGCTAGGGCTAGGATTTTGCTCACCTTGATATGCGGGGCGGGGCGTAACTCAAAAGTGCTCACCACGGGTCCTATATGGGTGCTCACCAACGCCCCCTCAATTTTAAACATGCGCAATTTGTCCAGTAATTGCTGGCTTTTTTGCTCCATTTGGGGCAAATCTAGGGCTGGGGGCATTTCTGGGATGGGGTTGAGTAAATCCGTGCTAGGCAGGGCGTAATTCTCAATACTAGGGGGTTTGGTGGGTGCGGTTGGGGTTAAATCGATTGAATTGGTTGAATCGGTTGAATCTAGGGCGCGTCTTTGTTGCACCAAATCCATGTAAGCTGAGTTAGGGGGGGTGTGGCTAGAGGGCTCAGAGGTAGGCTTAGAGGGGCTGACTAATTGGACTTGTTGGGTGTAAAGGTCTTGATTTTCTTGGCTGTAATAGCTCACCTTGATTTTTAGGGGGGAACTGGGGGGCTCTTGCTCTTGGGGTTCTTGGG
>NZ_FZLB01000053.1:0-32135 GCF_900196775.1 Helicobacter bizzozeronii | reverse complement strand
TGGACTCCTTTTTTAAAGCACTCTTGCTTAGAGGAATTGGGCAAATACGCCCCCAAGCCCGTTAAACCTGACTTAAAAGCACGCACCCACCAGCTAGAAAGAGCCCATCCGCGCTTAAAAGCCCCGCCCCTTTGGCCAGAAGGGCGTATCTTGGTAACAATGTTGCTTGATTTAGCCTTTAGATACACCGCCAAGAGTTTTTTGCATTCCCAAGACTTCCAATTCCCCCAAGTCTTTGAAGCTTTGTGCCAAGATAACTTAGCCGGTTTGCACGCCTTGCCCGCCCGCTTTAAACTCCTGCCCCCAAGCGAACAAGAGGGCTTTTTAAGAGCCTTCAAGCTCAAAGGCTTACAACGCGCCTTGCAACACGCCCTAGAGCAAGCCAACTACCCGTATGCGGACGCGCTGGCTAAGAGGATTAAGGAATTGAGGGGGTAGGCTAGAGTAGAATAACCCTACAATGTTAGGTTATTCTTTTGCGCCAAATTTGGAGCATTGGGCTTAAAAAGAGCTTTTAAGGGTTAGGAGTGCAGTGGGTGGCCTCCTAGAGAGGAGCCTGGTATATGGTATGAGGTTTAGCTAACTGTCCAATTCCGTAACTAGCTCTTTAAGCCATAGACAATATGTTTTACTCATTTTAGTTTGTTCGTATTCTTTTTTGTGACGTAGGATATGTTTTAATTTTTTTCTAATTGCTTGTTGAAGATTTTTATTGCTAGATTTGTAAAGTGTTTCTATGAGAGGGAGAAGAGTTTTATTGTATAGGGATGTTCTTTTTGCCTGTTTTGTGTCTATCATTCGTAAATAATGTTTATAGTATTTAGGTAAGCTAGGATTTATGGAATTTAAACATGAGAGATGTCTAGATTCCATGTCATCGCTTATACGGATGTATCGAGTATGTTTTTGTTTATGGATTTGGTCTAAGAAATTAATGATTGTATTCTCATGTGTTTCATCAATTTTTGGTATCTTTTCTATAATCCTTACGAAGATTGATTGGGCTTTCATTTCGCGATAGCCGGCTTTATTTTCAATAAAGAGATTGAGGAAATACAATACAAAGTCTAAACTTTTTCTCAGTATTTTATTACGAGTGTTTGGCTTAAGTAAACAATGTGATGTCAATACGAGGAAGTTATTAATCCAATGACTACCTATGTCTATAATTACAGAGTCTTCGCATTCTTTGAGTTTTGAGCAAATATTTGCAAGAATTGTTTCTAAGGATTTCTCATCAGCTTCAAATTGAAATATCGCACTAGAGGGGCATCCTTGGAAGATCTCTTCTAGTTTTTCGGTTTGCAAGTATCTAACACTATGGCTAAAAATTTCTTGATTCACCAGTAGTGGAGTTGCTGCTCTTTTTTTTTGTTTCCGTGGTGTTACATATTTTATACAAATAGCGTTTCCAATAGTATTCAAGTATGTTTCTATAGGTTATTGTTGTGTGGGCTGTTTCATTGAATATTGGAGTGATTAGACATTTGCCAATTCTAATTCGATTAAATTCTCGAAGTTTTTTGAATGTTTCTTTAAGGTCATTGCCGTTGTCATTGTAGTATCCTCTGTTTTTCCAGTGTAAAAGATTTTGTGCAACTTGTTGCTCAAAGTAACTTTTAAATTGTGTAGTATGCTTTGGCTCGTTTTCTTTATTTGAAATTAGTGCTAGTGTTGGTAGTGGTAATTCCCACCAACAAGTTTTATAGCAATCAAGTCTCCAGCGTCTGTTCAATTCGTTTGAGAACCATATTTTAAATTCTCTTTTTCTAAAAGCTTCTTTTGAGACTTCTTCACATTGTTGATAGATTTTTGACATATCTCCGTCTAGATATTTGTTGTCAATATGGCTTTCAAAAAGTAAAAAATATCTTAAGAGTTTATCTTTAAGTGATGCATTTGGAGACGCTGACAAAGTATTAATTTTATTCTCCAGTGCTTTAAAATCAAAATATATAAGGATGTGCCTTATCTCCCCTATATTTTTTTTATTTATGAGTGGTGATGTGTCATATTTTTTGATTTCTTCAAAAAATAGTCTTAGTTCATCCTCGTCTTGTTTGCGTTTACATTCTTCCTCATTTTCCGATTCTATACTCTTTACTTTCTCACTAAGGAGTTCATGAATATATAGGACATGGATGTTTTTTTTCTCGTAAAATTCAAATTCAATCGGATCAAACATGGCACTTGTCTTAATAAAATAAATTGTTTTCGTTCTATTTGATTTTTGTTGTGTTTTGTTTAAGTGGAAATTTACCCAAGAGATGATTTGCTTGACATTTTGATCACCTAAGGAATAACCAACCAAGACAACAGTATCTGTTGAAAAGATTCCTTTGACATAATTTTCAATGAGTGGAAAATTTTGGCTGTATTCTAAATAGTCTTTTTCGCAGAAAACAATGTTCTCTTTATCTAAACTTCCGTGCATTTTAATGAGTTTTGAAAAACCACCAGAATTTTTAATATCTTCATCGGTCTTTATAATATTAGAAAAAATTTTCTCTTTATCAAAAGCTTTTTCAAACAAGTCATCCCAGTTAGTTGTAATGAGATTTTTAAGGTTGAGTTTGACAATTTCCAAGTGTAAGTTTGGTTCGACATCATCACCATCCCGCATCTTTAATTCTTTTCTTATTTTTTGGTAGTAGTGTTCCTTCCCAAATCGATTAAAAAACTTTTCAGCCAAGATGAGATAATCCTCATCTTTTTCTGTATTGCCATAAAGCTTCTTTTTTAAGGCATCTATCAATTTTTTCCACGATGGCAACCCAGAACTAGCGCTGATTCCAGCACCAGCAAAAATACTTAAGCAATTTTCATTGTGCGCTTTTCTAATATACTTTAATGATCTTTTAATGAGCCTTTTATGTTGATTGTGTTGATCGTTTGTCATAACACCACACTGGCATGTCTTGTTTTTTTGCAACAAAACCCCAAAACCAATTTAATTATACGATCTTACAACCATCCGGAAGAAACAAACCCTTTCTTATTACCTCTCCTTTCTTTATGTGTGCCATTGTAGTGTTATTATCCTTATCCCAAACCCCTTGAATTCCCCAGCCAACACCACAATCCTTGCAAGTGGATAGCGTGAGGGTCTTGCAAGCATAATTAGAGACGGAGTGATGGGGATATGTAGATAGAGATCAGGCTTTAAGAGATCATGTAATGTGTGCCCTTGAACTTGTGGCATATATGGCAAATTTGAGCCATCTACAATCTCTGCAACACTTTCATGTTTGATATACTCTTATCCAAAATGCATCTTGACTGCAGACAATCCCTGGGAAGTTTTAAAAGTAGTAAAAAATTTGTAGTTTCTTGTTATGTTATCTTTGAGCATTCTCTGTCTTATATGTCTGTCTGCTTGCGACTTTTGTGCATTTGGTCTTGCTTTTCTCGATGTATTGGGATTGCCTAAACACTCCACATGCTCCAGTGTATCATTCATTTCTGTGTATTGCGATTTGGCAGCATTGGGAACCACATTTATTTTTGAAGTACTCGGCTAGCTCTTCTAGGTCTTGCATACTACTAGACCCTTTGAGCTTGACAACAGCACTCCAAAGGCAATGTGTAGCTTGGAAGCATTGGTTAAATGCTGTTTGTGGTTTTCTTAGAACTCTAATCTCTGAAGTATTTCTGTCGCAATACTGCAGTTATTTTCGATAAAATAGTTACCGCAATTTGGGAAAGTGTGGGATGTGTGGTGTAGCAATGTGTTATCGGGCTTTATACACGCTAAATAGGGTGGCAAATCGAAATTTTTCCTTTGAGGAAAATTGTGATCGAGTGGGGTGTGCTGGAGATTATGTAAAAAAAGGATGTATATGGAGATGGTCATGGCATCACCCAAAGCCACTCTAAAGATACCCAGAAAGACCGGAAATGCCATGTCGATAAATATCACCAAGGGAGTAGACCATGCAAGACTCCTGCATTGAGACTCATAAAATTTGCAAACAGCACTGTAGAGAGTTTTCTAAAATCCACTCCATGGTCTCTTATCTTGCCATGTTCACGCCAACCCTGCCCCATTTTTTTATCAATCGGTATTCCCAAGAAAACGATCTAGTGTATGATCCTTTTGCTGGGCGTGGCACAACTCCCTTTGAAGCTTGTAGAATGGGGCGCATTGGTATTGGTAATGATTTGAGTCCGTTAGCCATCTGCCTTACAAAAGCCAAAACCAATATCCCAAAGATCAGCAAAATTAAAGCCCGTTTAAGTGATTTGGCACGCCTCTACACGCCCCCCAACATTGAGGGAGTGGATACAGACATTCAAATGCTCTTTGAGGAAGATTTGACTCTTCCGCAATTGGTCTATCTCAAGCAACACTTAAAACTTTCTAGGTCTGTAGATAATTTCATCATGGCTACTCTAGCAGGGATTTTGCATGGCAAATGCCGCAAAGATGGCACTTCTATGTATTGCAGCATCGATATGCCCAACACCTTCAGCATGGCACCCAACTACATTAGGGGTTTTGTCGCCAAACACGATCTTAAGAAATTGCGTCAAGATGTGTTTCAATTACTAGAGTATAGAATAGACTCTTTATTCGCGCCTTGCAAATACCCCCAGCAGAATATGAGCCACTACAAAAGGGGATATTGCTTTAGCACAGATGCCCTAAAGTGTTCCCAAAAAGTGATAAAAAAGTATGGTCAAAACGCCATTTCTTTGATCATCACTAGCCCGCCCTATCTTAAAAATATCTCCTATGGTAAATACAACTGGATTCGCTTTTGGTTATTCCAAGAGGATTTTGCAAAGTTTAAGCAGAATAAATACAGGCTTGATGGGCTCAAAGACAATTTAACTTTTGAAAAGTATGCCCATTATCTGCAAGAGCTCTTTAATAGTTGGGCAGAAGTGCTTAGACCCGGTGGGCGTGCAGTGGTGGTGATTGGCGATCTGCACACACTCAATTTAGCCCAAAAAACTTGGGATTGGATACAAGCTAATGGAGGGTGTGCGTTGCGTTTGGAATCTATGTTAGAGGACAACCCAGAGAATAGCAGAAAAACAACGAGAATTTGGGGGGCTAAG
Organism: Helicobacter bizzozeronii; assembly: GCF_900196775.1. Lineage (NCBI taxonomy): Bacteria > Pseudomonadati > Campylobacterota > Epsilonproteobacteria > Campylobacterales > Helicobacteraceae > Helicobacter > Helicobacter bizzozeronii. The sequence continues at coordinate 27,071 of NZ_FZLB01000053.1, read as the reverse complement.
AAGGGGCAAGCAACTAAAATAGATCGGATTTTAATGTTAAGAAAGGAGTAGCAGATGGCATTTACAGATTTTGCAACTGCAAAAAACTTGGATTTTTTTGAAAAAATCAAGCAAGAAGAAAATTTTGTGGGTAATCTCTACGAATTAGACTACGCACAGGCTAAAATTTTACTCAATGATTATGACAAGAATCAGGTCAAGGGAGTGCCTTTGGGTTGCTTTTTGGTGGCGATTTATAGTAATGAGTTGCGAGAGAATGAGACAGAGGGGGTTTTACTTAGGGTAGTGGGGACTGCTGAAATTCCACAGACAAAAGAGATTATGGAGACCCTCACTAACGCCCACATTGAGAGAAAAGAAAACAGAAAAGAGATCTTAGAGCCCGATGCAATCACTAAATATTTTTACCAGTTTTCAGGTTTGTTGTGCCGTGTTTTGGGGACCTTTTATGTAGAGCAAGACAAACTTGTCTTTGGGACTGATATAGAAAATTTTCTAGGGGCACACCATTACAGGGTGTATAAGCCCCAAAAGACAGAGCTAAACACCATTGTTAATGAAAACACCAAAGATAGCGATCATCTGCGCCAACAAATAGGTAAGCTTAGATACGCCTCAAGCCAATCTTATGACAAAGGGGGGGATTACGCCCCTGATGTCTATTTGCGTGTAGAAGATGTTGTGGCACGCAGGAGTGCCTTTTTTGGAATGACCCGCACCGGAAAATCCAACACGATCAAGATTGTGCTCATGGCGATTGAAAAACTCAACCAAGAACGCAAGAAACGCGATGAGCCACAAATTGGGCAAATTATCTTTGATGTGAATGGAGAATACACCTTTGCTAACCAACAAGATAACACCTGTATTTACGACAAACTTAGGGATACCAACAATGTCAGGCGTTTTAGTCTCTCTTTATCTAAGACACGAGGACATGAGGAAGTCCAAGCGATTCAATATGATTTTTACAATGACAAGACACTAGAGGAATCCTTTGGTTTATTTTGTGATGAAGTTGCCTTGCTGAAGTCATCGGATTATATTAAGGCGTTCACGGCTGTGGACATGTTCGATCGAGAGGGGGATGATCAGGAAGCCAAAAGACACAAGCAAAGAAAGAAGGCGATTTACAAGTGTATCTTGTATCGAGCTAAGTTCCTACCTGAGCAAGATTACCAAGTTAAATTTACGAAATTTACACTTCAGGGCGGCGGGACTCCAATCAACAATGAGCCTAAATACCATGAGGGTGTTTCTCTTGAAGTGGCGTGTCTGTATTTTGAGGGGTTAGATTTTAGGAAGTTGGATGCAAAATACGAGAAAGACAAGGACTTTGAGGCTTTGTTAAAAGTTCTGCAGGCTACCCGTGTGAGTGGGTATAAAGCTTTGATGGGCTTAAGACATTTGCACTCTACGCAGGGAGGCAAGGACTACAAGCAAGAAATAGATTCTGCCCTGCGCGCTGGGCAGATTGTCTTGGTGGATTTATCTAGCGCGTCTACAGAGGTGCAGGAAAAATACATCACAAGACTTTGTGCGTACATTTTTGCTAAGTCTATGGAAAAATTCACCAACGATCAAACACCGGAGTTCATTCAGATGTATTTTGAGGAAGCGCATAATATTTTCCCTAAAGATGATAAAGACCTCAAAAACATCTACAACCGCCTAGCCAAAGAGGGGGCAAAGCTCAATATAGGCATTAGCTATTCCACCCAAGAGGTCAGCTCCATCGCTCCTAGTATCTTGAAAAATACTCAAAACTGGTTCATCTCGCACCTCAACAATAAGGATGAACTTAAAGTTTTGGAAAAATACTACGACTTTAGCGACTTTTCCCAAAGCATTATCAAAAATAATGATGTTGGCTTTGCGCGGGTCAAAACCTATTCCAACAACTTTATTATCCCCGTGCAGATCGATAAATTCAAGGATAAGGATTAGTATGGGTTATCGCGGGGAGAGAGCATCCAAGATCAACCACCAACACATTGTAGAAAACGAAAAAGTGAAGGCGTATTTAGCGAGGTGTGGGGTGATAGATACACCATTGGATATAGATTTTGACAGTGTTGCCACCGCTTTATCCACAATCCAAAACCGAGTGGATTCTCAGATCGAACGCCTTATTGTGGTGGATGGAGGGTATAAAGAGGTGTGCATAGATGGCAGGTTTCCCTCCAAGAGGCTTTGTTTCTACAATGTGGGGATTTTGACTTTTTCGCTCCAAGACTTAAAATCTCTGGCAAACCAGCAGATCATTAACCCCGATGATTTGGGGAGACTAGAAAAAGACTTCCAACGCTTTTCTTTTGTGCTCTCCATCCAAGGCTATTGTCATGACCAAAAAGATTTTATCACCACCACTAGAGAAAGACTCTATGAAATTTTTAGAGACAATGGCCTTAACGAGGATGGCGATTCTTTATTAAACACTATTAAATGGCTTGTGTTTCAAGAATACAGAGGGGGAGGGGGGTTTATAGAGATCGCATGTGCGGGTTGTGGGGATAGGCACATTTTTAAAAAACAAAGCGCGTCTTATAAGGATTTACAAAACGATTTTTTAACCTGTGCTTGTGGGGCAAAAATTTATATCACCGATTGTTTTGAGCTACACACTTTGGTTGATGAAATTTTAGGGGCTGGAGCTATAGAGTCCTATGTGATGAGCGTGTTTGAGGTGGTGCTCATGCTCTCCATGTTTAGATTTTTAATAGAAGTTAAGCAGTGGGAATGGCTACCCAAGATTCTTTTTATCAAAGATGGTCCCCTAGCTCTTTTTAGCCGGCTAGATGATTTTGCCTTTAAAGTGGTGCGGGTATTTTTACAATATCTTTACAATCAATCGTTGAAAGATGACGCAAGTTATGTTAATTGGATTGGTTTAGATAAGAGCGGTTTGTTTGTGGATCACCTACAAAACTTGGAGCATAAAATCCCCGCAGAAAGCCTTGTCTTGCCCGATTCTGCCTACATCAAAAAGTATATCACCGGTGATACAGGCTCTGTCTTTGGACACAACACTTATTTTGGCATTAAGATGTTGGTTAAGTCCGATCGTGCTTTTGTGTTGGATATAGCTATTCCCTTTGGCTTGGATATAAAATACCGACATTATCTGGAAAATCCCAATATTGAGGATTTTTTAACCCTCAAAGATATCTTAGAAATTTTGAAAGATCTGAGGTGTGACATGTATCAACAATCCTTCGTTCCCGTTGTAATGTTCAATCAACTCGTGTCGATCTCTGATAAACCGGGTCAAAGGATTCTAAAAAGCTTTTCGCTGGAGGCATTGAATCGAGGCACAAGCGAACAAGGGAATGACTACAAGAAATTTTAATTATTGTTAATGTTAGTGGTTTTGAGAAAACCTAGATAAACCGAGGTCAAGACACCAATTGTGCCAGTATAATGAGGTTATCGCTCCATTGTGCATTCAATTTCTGCTCGTATGCTCTGCAAAACACCATGTGAAACCTATAGCATGGTTTGTGTGGGCATTAAATCTACTCTTACTTTTGCCTTCAACCTTTTGTAGGGCAACACTTTTCTCTTGTAATGCCATGCAAGAATGATCTCGAGTTATTTAGGTTTAGGAAAACACAAGCCTAAAATTTCTGCTATTTCATCATGCTCGTGTTTTTAGTTCTCTTGTTTTTGGAGTTGCTTGATAGTTTTTTCACTACTATGCCATATGCGCAATAGTTCTCACTTTGATAACGGCGTTAAAGAGGATTATTGCCACTTGCTTGTAGAGATTTTCAATGGTTTATGCAAGAATTTAGACAAACTAGGCGATGCGAAGTTTGACACCATCACACAAAAGACAAAAGACTCATGCTTTGCGATTAGAAAGAGGTTGTGGGTGCAAAAAGAGGGGTGGCACATGGATAAATCTAGTGGCTTTTTCTCTCTTGCCCCCTTGTTAAACCAAAAACCTATACCCGTGCATGAGATACGCCAATTGCTCATGTTGCAAGATGGTGGGGCACAAATCAAGCGTGTTCTAAAAGACATTGCCAAGGCAAGACCCTTAAAACCCCCTATAAAAGCCTTTTGCAGGCAAAAGCTAGGGTTTGTTCTAAAAGTGAGAGCTTAAAATACCTAGACTTTGGCAAGCCCTCAAGAGGGCTTTTGAAGTGAAAAGTTGTGGTATGACTGGAGATTCATTATTTTGGAAAACTAGAGTTTGTGGGAGGCAGATAATGGCTGGTTGGGTGGTGTGGTAGCAGAGTTAGAGGACAGACTTTAGGAGAAAATGGCAAAACCAACACAGCGTTTTAATAGCTCTAAGAGGCTCGTAGAGCGACAAGTAGAGGGTGGGGAGTTTAAAAGATGTGCCCCAACTTGGCACCCAGTCGCCCCGCATATGGGATCAATGCGTGTTAAAAAACTCTTGGATTTTAGCCACATCCTTAGTTTTTAATAGGGCTAGTTGCAATAAAACCCGTGCCTTTTGGGGGTTGAGATTATCGGGGGTGATAAAGCCATATTTGGCATCATCAACTTCTGTGGAGCTCACAAGCCCGCCCCCCGTGCGGCTCGCACGCACCACAATCACGCCCTCTTTAACCGCCTTACCCATCGCATTTAAAAACGCACTCCCCGGATTGCCATTCCCCATGCCTGCAACCACAATCCCCTTAGCCCCATTGATGATTGAGTTTTCCAGCAGAGAGACTTTGCAATCCACATGGGTATAGATCACCACCACCTTAGGCAATTCTTGGATTTTCTCCAAGCCCAAATCGCTTTGCAAGGTGTGTTTTCTTAAAGACTGCATATAAAAATGCACTTTACCATAATAAACACTCCCGATTTTGCCACAATTAGGCGAGCAAAAAGCATGGACACTGCTTGTATGGGTTTTCACCACCTCACGCGCACAATGGATTTCATCATCCATCACCACCAAAACGCCCTTACCCACACTCTCTTTATTCAAAGCCACCGCCACCGCATTGTATAAATTCAGCGGACCATCCGCACTCATGCTAGACCCATTACGCATCGCCCCCACCAGCACCACAGGCTTAGGGGTTTTGAGCGTGAGGTGCAAAAAATAGGCACTCTCCTCCATGCTATCTGTACCATGCGTGATCACAAAGCCCTTGATCGCTTCTTGTTGTGCCAAAGTTTCGATGCGTTCCCATAATTTAAACCAAATAACCGAATCCATATCCTGAGAGCCCACATTGGCGATCTGTTCGCCCTCAATATCGACGACATGGTGGAGTGGTGGCAATGCCTCCAACATGCGATCAACGCCCATTACTGCACTGGTATAAGCCCCACTGATCTGACTCTCACCCCCTCCAGCAATTGTCCCGCCTGTGGCTAGCACCATCACCTTTGCCTTCATTTTGAAGTCTCCTTTAAGTTTTTTGGGCATTTTAGCCTAAAAGGCTAAATTTAGATACAGGCATGGTTGGGGCAGACTCATTTTGCCCTCTGCGGGCTTTTTTTATTCTTTAATAAATGCCACTCATAGCAAGTATTATTAATCAAATAATTAATATAAATTGATACAACTTCTATCAAGTTTTGGGTTTTAAGCCCTAAATTTTAGCAATATTTTAAAAAGAATGCTAAATTTTGCAAAATTTATGTTATAATGCGCCCAGTTTAAAAGATTGTGAAAGGTTGGTGTTTTAATGAGCGTTAAAAAAGATTGGCTTTTGGAGGCTTTTATTAAAGCTTACCTAGATAGCCACACGCCCATTGGATCGGAGAGTTTGCGTCTGCTCTTGCAAGGAGAGGACATGCAGATTTCTTCTGCCACCATCCGCAATTATTTTAAACGCCTCACCTCTGAAGGGGCATTGCGCCAAAGCCACACCAGTGGCGGGCGTATCCCCACCACCCAAGCCCTCAAAGATTATTGGCGTGCCAAGTTAGACACCGCCACACTCTTAGAAGTGGATTTAAACAAAATCCAAGAAGCCAGTGCGCGTTATGGGATTTTTAGTTTTATTGAGCGTTACAAGCAAGCCATCTTGTTAGGTGTCTATAATTTCCAAGCACGCTTTTTGATCCTAGATTTTGGGACGACTCAGATGTTACTGGGCTATAGCAAGAAACTAGAATCTTTTTTAAAAGATTTGGTGGGGTTAGGGTGTCAGGCCATCCAAGATGCCGCCTTATTGGTGTGTATCACCAGTCTAGCCAAGCAAATTAAGAATTTCTATCAAGAACGCTTCTATTTTGGACTCTGTGCCCTAGCCCAACTCTTGCTAGCCCAAACCAAGCATGAAAAGCTGTTTTTGGAGATTTGTGAGGGGAGCGTTTTTTGGCATCTCAAGCAAGGCTTGCATTTTGAGCGTGTTTTGCCTTTGGGCTTTTTGGGGGTGGTGCAATCCATCACCACACAGGGGCTAAAAAGTAAAATGTTCTGTGTGGGGAGCTTGGAGCGGGATTTTGAGGGGTTTTACAGCGCGATCACGCGTGCATCTTAAGTGAAAGGGAAGAAATGGCAGAAAATGAAGAAGTGGTGGATCAAGAGGGAGAGATCACCCAACCAGATTTAGATCAGTCTGAAAAACCAGAGATTGACTACCAACTCAAATTCAAGGAGGCACAAGATTTATATGTGCGCACCCATGCGGATTTTGAAAACGCCAAGAAAAGGCTAGAGAAGGACAAGGCGATGGCGTTAGAATACGCCTATGAAAAAATCGCTAGCGATCTCTTGCCCGTGATTGATGCGTTGCATGCCGCTTTGCAGAGTGCGCAAAAAGAGGAGGAGGGCAGAGAGGCACAGCCTATTTCTCAAGGGTTAGAACTCACCTTGCACAAAATGCATGAGGTGCTGGCCAAACATGGCATTGAATGTGTGGAGTGCGTGGCAGAATTTGATCCTAGCGTGCATAATGCGGTCATGCATGTGAGCGCGGAGCACAAGCAAGAGGGGGAGATTGTGGAGGTCTTCCAAAAAGGCTACAAGTACAAAGAGCGTTTATTGCGCCCTGCGATGGTGAGCATCGCTAAAAACAATTAAATTCAACACAAAGGATACAAAATGGCAAAAGTGATCGGCATTGATTTAGGCACAACCAATTCTGCAATGGCGGTTTATGAGGGCAATGAGGCAAAAATCATCGCCAACAAAGAGGGTAAGAACACAACCCCCTCAGTGGTGGCTTTCACCGATAAGGGCGAAATCTTAGTGGGCGAGAGCGCTAAACGCCAAGCGGTTACCAACCCAGAGAAAACCATTTACTCTATCAAACGCATTATGGGCTTGATGAGCAATGAGGACAAAGCCCAAGAGGCAAAAAAACGCCTACCTTATAAAATTGTGGATCGCAATGGGGCTTGTGCGGTGGAAATTGCGGGTAAAACTTACACCCCCCAAGAAATCTCGGCTAAAATTTTGATGAAACTCAAAGAGGACGCTGAGAGCTATTTGGGCGAACCTGTTACAGAGGCGGTGATCACCGTTCCGGCTTATTTTAATGATAGCCAAAGAAAAGCCACTAAAGAGGCGGGCACCATTGCGGGCTTGAATGTGTTGCGTATCATCAATGAGCCCACTTCAGCCGCTCTTGCTTACGGCTTGGATAAAAAAGAATCCGAAAAAATCATGGTCTATGACCTAGGCGGGGGAACATTTGATGTTACCGTGCTTGAAACCGGGGATAATGTGGTTGAAGTGCTCGCCACTGGGGGAGATGCGTTCTTAGGGGGCGATGACTTTGATAACCGCATCATCGATTTTATCGCCAAAGAATTTGAAAGCGAGAATGGCATTGACATTAAAAAAGACATTATGGCGTTGCAACGCTTGAAGGAAGCGAGCGAAAATGCCAAAAAGGAACTCAGCTCGGCTCAAGAGAGCGAAATTAATCTGCCCTTTATCACCGCAGATGCCAGCGGTCCTAAGCACTTGGTCAAAAAGATCACCCGTGCCAAATTTGAAAGCTTAATTGATGATCTCATCAACGATACCATCAAAAAAATTGATAGCGTGATCCAAGATGCGGGCTTGAGCAAGGGGGATATTGCAGAGGTGGTCATGGTGGGTGGATCGACTCGTATCCCCAAAGTGCAAGAGCGGGTTAAGGAGTTCATCAACAAGGATTTAAACAAGTCGGTTAATCCCGATGAGGTCGTAGCGGTGGGGGCGAGTATCCAAGCGGGCGTATTAAAGGGCGACGTCAAAGATGTCTTGCTCTTAGATGTGATCCCCTTGAGCCTTGGCATTGAAACTTTGGGCGGGGTGATGACTAAGGTCATTGAAAAAGGCACGACTATTCCGGCTAAAAAAGCCCAAGTATTCTCCACCGCCGAGGATAACCAACCTGCCGTGTCTATTTTGGTCTTGCAAGGTGAGCGCGAATTTTCCAAAGACAACAAGTCTCTAGGCAAGTTTGATCTCACCGGGATCGCCCCAGCCCCTAGAGGGGTACCCCAAATTGAGGTTACCTTTGACATTGATGCCAATGGGATTTTAACGGTTTCGGCTAAGGACAAAAATACCGGCAAATCCCAAGAGATCAAGATCTCTGGTTCGAGTGGCTTGAGCGATAGCGAAATTGAAAAAATGGTTAAAGATGCGGAATTACACAAGGAAGAAGATCGCCGCCGTAAAGAGGTGGTGGAGGCTAAAAATCAAGCCGAGAGCCTCGCACACCAAACCAAAAAGAGCCTAGAGGAGCACAAAGCCAGCTTAGAGCCTAGCGAGGTGGAGAAAATCCAAGGTGCACTCAACGATTTAGAAGCCACTCTTAAAGATGAGGGTGCAACTAAAGAAATGGTAGAGGCCAAGATGAAAGCCTTAGCGGAGAGTTCGCACAAGCTCACCGAGGCGATGATGAAAAAGGATCAAGGGGCAGCGCAAGCGTCTAAGAAAAAAGAGGACGATGTGATCGATGTTGAAGCGGAGTAGGGGTGGAACCCAAGCATTTAGGGCGTTTTAGCACCCAAAGTATCCAAACCTCTTTGACTCTTCCCTCTCTTCAGGAGGGGGTTTACCCCCTTGCAGAGGGGGCGTATTTTGTTAAAATTGTCCGTGGTGGCAGTTTAGAATGGGTCATTAACAATACCTGCGATCACATGGGTAACCCCCTCTGTGGGGGGGGGGGGAATACTCTGCGTTGTCCCAAGCATGGGTGGGTTTTAGATCTCAATTCTCTTACCTACACCAATGGGGCATGTAAAAGGCCACTTGATCCGACCAGCTACACTTTAGACAACCACACCCTAACCCTAATAAGCGCAACAAGCCTAACCAATCCCTACCTCCCCACCCAAAAAGGGGGTTTTATTTGCCGTTATCTTAACCATGCTTGTTTGTATTTTGAAAGTGCGGGGCTTAAGATCATCACCGATCCATGGCTTGTTGGTCCTGCCTTTTTAACGGGATGGTGGCTAGCAAGTCCTAGTTCTCAAGAAGCCATGGCATGTTTGCAAGAAGCCGATGTGATCTACATCTCGCACAACCATCCCGATCACCTAGGCCCTGAAACCTTTGTACACATCCCCAAAGATAAATTCTTTATCTGCGCTAACTTTGAATCCCAAAGCACCAAAAAGGCGTTAAAAAGTCTTGGATTTACCCGAGTCATCGCCCTAGATTTTGGGGAGATTTATGCATTTAATGATCGCATATCCTGTGCCGTCTTTAAATCAGGGGATTTTAGGGATGATAGTGGACTGTATCTTTGTTTGGAAGGGCATGAAGTGCTCTTGAGTGTGGATAGCAATTTCTTAAACCGCCACACACTCCCCCAGCATCTCACTTTACCAACCGCGCCGTAAAGCCCCTAGCTTTAGCTATGGGGATATAAGGCTAGCACAAGCATGTCTGTTCTAATATTTGTGTTGCAATCAAGGGGTAATACCCTTGGGGTTGGGGCATCAACCTTTGGAATAGGGAATGTAAGACTCCAAACGGAGCTATCCTGCTTGAAGCCGCGATCTCCACTAAAGCTAGAATCCCCTAACTTTAGTTATGGGAGAGTATGTCAATTACAACACTCAGGTTACAGCGATAAGCAGATTGTAATCTTTGTCCCTACTAATGACGATTTTAGCGTGGTGGTGGACTTGAGAGTGGAGGCCAATTTTGCTAACCAAACTTTCCGCATCCTTGAACCCACAGAGGAAATTTTAGAATCTCAAGAAGGCTTTAGGGTGATGGTGCTCAAAAATCCGTGCCGAAGTTCTTGCTTGCGTGGTGGAAAAACATCTGCCCTTTGAGGACTTCTCTATTGGCTTTCATTGCCGTATCTACCGGCAACCCAACACCTACGAAAGCACTTTTTGGTTCCACTTCACCAATGTCTATGCACACACTTGCTTGGTGTAGTGGGCGCAATTAAGCTTATATTTAACTAGGACTAGCTAAAATAGCGATCGTTTTTTTATTTCAATCACAAAGGGTCGGTTTATGCGTCGGTTTTTAGGAATTTTTTTGATGGGCATGTTGTCTTTGGGTGTTGCAAACGCTAAAGATTACTCTAGTCTAAGTGGTCCAGAGTTGATCAAGTTAGCCGGTAAAGTGCCAGCTGAAGATGCTTTGGAGTTGCGCGCAGCAGTCCATAAGCATGTTGAGAGCTTGAAAACAGCGAAAGCTAAAAATAGCTTCAAATGGAAGTTCAAACAAGCAGCTGAAGCCCACTTCAAGAAAATGAAAAAGAAAGATTTTGTGGCTATGCGTGAGGAAGTCCGCAAGGAATTTGAGGAAGCCACAAAAGAACATTCTCCAGATGAACTCAAAGAAATGGGTCTAGCTGGAGTCCATGTTTGTAAGGGCGAGGTGCGTAAAGTGTGGTGTGCTTCTAAAAAGAAAAAAGGAGTACATAAAGAAGGTGCTCACAAAGAGGGCAAAGCCCACGGACACCACGAGGGTGGTCATAAGGGTATGGAAAAAGCTAATAAGGGCGGTTCTATGGAACACATGGAACATGGCGATAAAGAAATGCCAAAAGCCCCTGCTAAAAGTGGCGGTGCTGAAGAACAAGCTCCAAAATCAGAGGCACAACACCAATAGTCTAGAACTTTAGGGTCCTTTTGGGGACCCTTGCTTTTATTCCTTTTTGTTTTTTCTCTCTTTTAAATTTTCAGTGTTGGAAGGTGCGTATGAAATCTGTAAAATTGGGTTTATCAACTTTGGTCTTGGCTAGTCTGTGCTCGGGTCTATGGGCAAATGGGGTTTCTTTTAAGGACAAGAGTAACCAAGAGTTAATCGAGATGGCAGGTAAAGTGGTCCCCAATGAAGTCCCAGACTACCAAATGGAGCTTTTTAAACGCATGAAGGGCATGAATGCGGAACAAAAAAAGAAATTCCATGACCAATTAAAAGAAGCTGCGGATAAAAACACCGAAAACATGACCATGGAGGAGTTTGAAAAACGCCGTGAGGCTATCCGTGCAGCCATCAAGGCACGCATTGCCAAGATGACGCGTGCAGAATATAAAAATAGCGGTTTGTCTGCCAAGTCTTGTGGTTGCCATGCCAAGTGTAATTGCGATGTTGCAGGACCTTGCACTTGTGGTAAACACGGAGACAAGCACGATCATAAACATAAGCCCGTGCCCGAGCATCACGAATACGGGGATAAACACGAATCCTAGTCATATCCTAGCTTTCTTTGGAGACCCATCCTAAGATGGGTCTTTTTCTCATAATTGCGACATAGTTACCATACATAACATCCTAAGAATTTAGTTAGGTTTTTATTTCCTTTTAAGGGTTAGATAGGGCGTTTTTGTGCTACACTTCTAGGCGAATCCAAATTTGGGGTTCTAAAAAAATATAAAGGATTTTCCTAATGAAGTACAAAGAAGTTGTTTTAACCACCGCAACGGGAACGCCCATTGCCAATAACCAAGATGTTTTGACCGCGGGTCCAAGAGGTCCGGTTCTCTTGCAGAGCACTTGGTTTTTAGAAAAATTGGCGCATTTTGATAGGGAGCGCATCCCCGAGAGGGTGGTGCATGCTAAGGGTAGTGGGGCTTATGGCACTTTTACGGTTACCAAAGACATCACCAAATACACCAAGGCTAAAATCTTTAGCAAAGTGGGTAAAAAAACCCCTTGTTTCTTCCGCTTTTCCACTGTGGCGGGTGAAAAAGGCTCTGCTGATGCTGAAAGAGACCCCCGTGGCTTTGCGATGAAGTATTACACCGAAGAGGGCAACTGGGATTTGGTGGGTAATAACACCCCCGTGTTTTTTGTGCGCGACCCCATCAAATTCCCCGACTTTATCCACACCCAAAAACGCCACCCACAAACCAACCTACGGGACAGCACGATGGTGTGGGATTTTTGGAGCAATGTGCCTGAGAGTTTGCACCAAGTTACCATCGTAATGAGCGATCGGGGTATCCCTGATGGTTATCGCCACATGCATGGCTTTGGTAGCCACACCTTTAGTTTAATCAATGCCAAAAACCAACGCTTTTGGGTGAAGTTCCACTTTAAAAGCATGCAGGGCATCAAGAATCTCACCAGTGAAGAGGCTGCTAAGGTGCGCGCACACGATCTCGATTCTGCCCAAAGGGATTTATTTGAAGCCATCGAGCGGGGCGACTACCCCAAATGGCGGATGTCTATCCAAGTGATGCCTGAGAGCGAGGCTAAAACCTATCGTTTCCATCCCTTTGATGTTACCAAGACTTGGAGTCAAAAAGATTACCCGCTAATCGAGGTGGGGATTGTAGAGCTCAACAAAAACCCAGAAAACTACTTTGCTGAAGTGGAACAATCCGCCTTCACCCCTGCTAATGTCGTCCCAGGTATTGGCTATAGCCCCGATCGCATGCTACAAGGTCGCTTGTTTTCCTATGGGGACACGCACCGCTACCGACTAGGCGTGAATTACACCCAATTACCCGTGAATGCGCCCCGTTGCCCTTTCCATAGCTCATCACGCGATGGCTACATGACCAATGGCTACTACGGCTCGATGATCAACTACAACCCTAGCTCCTTCCCGGGCTATAAAGAAGATCCCAATGCTAAAGAACCTAAACTAGACTTGACTAAGCTAGAAGATGAGTTTGCGGCTTATGACTATAACTTTAGGGATTATGACACTGACTACTACACCCAACCCGGCGATCTCTACCGCCTCATGCCCAAGGATGAAAAAGAGAGGACTTGCCTTAACATCGTGCATTCTATGCATGGCGTGCCCGATAACATTGTGAAACGCCAAATCGAGCACTTTAAAAAAGCCGATGCCAATTACGGCAAACGGGTAGCCGAGCTATGGGCACAAATGAAACGCATGCATAAAAACAAGGCATAGATAGGTTTGGAGCAAATATGCAACGCAGAGATTTTATCAAAACGGGCATTATGGGAACGGGCATGTTGGTTGGGGCGGGCTTTTTGGGGGCTAGCCAGTCCCCTTCTCCAAAGTCTAAAAGACACCGCCTCTACCTAGACTATGAAATCCATGTGGCATCTTCCAAACAAACAAAAATGTGGATTCCCCTCCCCCTAGCCACAAATTACCAGCAACCCAGCAACCTCCGTGTGCGTGGCAATTACACCCATTTGGAGGCTAGGGACACCGATCAAGTGCCCATGTTGCATGTGGTCTTTGACAAGCAAGAGCCTGTTAAACGCGTGCAGATTCAAGTCGATGTGCGGCAGCTCGAAGCCAACCCTGCTGGTCTTAATCCGCAGGATTTGGCGCGCTTTTTAGAGCCCACGCGTTACATCCCCATCAATGCAGAGACCATCAAGCAAGCCAAGGAGTTGGCGGGGGTCTCTGCCAAGCAGAGCGTGGATCGCTATTATGCGTGGGCTAAAGAACATGGGACAACGGCTACTTTTGTTTCGCTGTGTCGGAGTGCGGGTATTCCGGCTAGGGAGGTGCAGGGTTTTGAGTTAGGGCATCAGTTGGCTTTAGGCGTTAAAGCCGAGGTGTTCTTGCCTAATGAAGGTTGGGTGCGCTACGATCTGCAAGGTGCGCGCAATTCCAAATTAGATGGGCGGGGCCGCTGGATAGGGGATTTTGTTGCGCTCAACTTTCAAAAAGATACGCCCTTGGATCGCTTCTTAATCGATTCGTTTAACGGGGCGTTTGCTCTGATTGATGGGGATAATTTGGCTTACTACGATGCGAGCTATTTTGTCCAAGATCTGAGCTATAAGACACTCCACGCCGTTTAAAAAGAGTGGGGCGGGTGGCACAGCATGGGGACTAGATGGAATTTTTAAAAAAACTCCTTGTGGAGTATAAAAGCAGACTCTTTGTGATTTACTGGCTCCGCTGGATGCTCTCTGCTGTGGTCATGTTGCCCTTCATGCTCTTGTTTGAGTGGATGCACACCCCCCTTTGGCTCAATCTTTTCTTAGGGCAGACCATCGGAGCCATCATTTTCTTTAAGATCGATAAATTCATCTTCCGCAAACAAGATTAGTTTTAGTCTTGCCTGAGCAACCACGCCACAGACTCCAAGTTTAGAAGTCCCAGCGTGGTGCTAGACTTTCTTTAAACACACTCCAACATTAGGCGTGCCATTAAGGATAATTCCAACTTACTAGAAAAGTGTTCTTTGTTTTGAGCGGGCAGGGTGCTTAAGCGTGTGGTGGGGTTATTGCCGTAGAGATCGAGGTGCTGGATATGGCATTGCTTGTTAAGCTTTTTTTGCCAAAAATTAGCTTGTTCTTGAGCCTTTTGCACCAAGGCACCTTGCAAAGAAGCCCAGTCTAAATCCTCTGTTTTGAAGTGTAGGGCTGGGGTGTTGAGCACAAAAAGCGTGCTCTTAGCCGCCACTTGTGCAATTTTATCACGCAAGGTTTCATATTCGGACAACTCGGAGGCTTTGAAGCTACAGCCCATATCCGCATAAAGTTTATAGCCAGTCAAAACTTGCCTATTGTCCTTATCAAAGGTGTAATTGGGTTTGAGGCTGTAACTGGTCGCATGGCATAGGTTAGAATTTTTAACAAGTTTATTGATCTCTAAAAAGCCCTCTTTGATACTTTCCTCTTGTTGGGAGCTTAGAACCGGTGCGCTCAACAAGGCATTTGCACTGCTAAAAACAAGGTGTGTGGTGTAGGTTTTGGGTGTAACCTCTTGGGTGGTTTGGATTTCTAGGGTGATTTGGGTTTTATCCTTTTTGGATGCGTGTTTGCCCAAGATGAAACGCTCAAAGGCTAATCCGCCTATGAAAAAGCCCAAAAAAACAAGCCCCAGCCCGATCGCAACCAATTTCTTCATATCATCCCCTTAAGTTAAATGGGGGTGATTGTAGCGATCTTAAGTCAATGCACCCTTAAGAGACGGGCATAGAGTCCAAACTCCGCAAACGCACCACCATGTCATTGACCTCGTGTGAATTATAGTGTGCCTTGAGATGTTCTAGCACCTCATTAATGAGGGATAATCCATCTTGGCTCACAGCCTTTTCTAGCTCGATATTAACCTGCTTATTGGTGATCACGCTCCGATAAACATTCATTTTCAAAATGATCCATTCGATGTGGCGCATCACATTCAAAAGCCCCGTTTCCAATTCCTGATTATTGTCTAGGCTCTTGTGGCTATCGGCTACAAAGGTCTGCAAAATCTTTAGAAATTCCTCAAAGTGGGTGTTAATCCCCGCGCTTAGTTGGGCAATTTCTGTAAATTCCTGCCCTAGTTTGTCAATCCCCTCTTTAAATTCGCCAAAACTACTCTTAATGCTCCCCACCTCCTTAGCCACCCTCTCGGCTAATTTTCTAATCTCATCAGCCACCACCGCAAAGCCCCGCCCATGCTCCCCACTGCGTGCGGCCTCAATGGCAGCATTTAGGGAAAGCAAATTGGTCTGATCAGCAATATCGCTAATCACATTGGTAACTTGCATCACAAAATCCATGCTGCTCTCCAACTCACCCATCACGGCGTTAATGTTGGTGCAATTTTCATTGAAGTGGAGCAAATCGGTATGGATTTTTTGGATCGCATCTTGGTTTTTCAGTGAGCTCTGCTCAATATTTTGCGCCAACTCCTTATTTTCTACACATTGATCGATGCGTGTGCCAAGCTTGGTCAAAACATCTCTAATGCCCTTAGCACCGCCATCCATATCAGCTAATTGCAACACAATGGCATTGTTGTTAGAGGCGATGATTCCCTCTACATGGGACTCAGCATGCTCGGCATATTGTTTGAAAATCCCA
Organism: Helicobacter bizzozeronii; assembly: GCF_900196775.1. Taxonomy (NCBI): domain Bacteria; kingdom Pseudomonadati; phylum Campylobacterota; class Epsilonproteobacteria; order Campylobacterales; family Helicobacteraceae; genus Helicobacter; species Helicobacter bizzozeronii. Next base: position 10,936 of record NZ_FZLB01000053.1, on the reverse strand, counting down.
CGATAACCCCCATAAAACATATTGCGGTAATCCTTGCCATCTTTGGCTGCCTGCACACAAGCATTCATCTCTCTAAAAACCGATTCCACTTGATCTAAAAAGTCATTCAAGCCATGCATGATATTTTTGTATTTGCAATTCTCATCAATGCCCGTAATGCGCACTTCCAAATACCCATCTTTAATGGCATTGACGAATTCCTCGATCTTGTTTAACGCCATATCCTGTTTTTTATCAAACAACCCTAACATGTGTGCCCTTTATAGCCGTTGCAATTTATTGACCCATTCATCATAGCCACAGCCCTGTTTGTCTAGCACCTCTTGCAAATGCGTGCTACTTGTCTGCATGCCATGCCTTTTTTCCACCTCGAGCAAATCCGCATAAATGGGCGTGATAATATCCAAGGCTTTTCTATTGGGCGCGCGCCGCACAGAGTAATAACCAATGGGCTTATCTTCATCATCAACAGAAGCGGTTACATTGGCAAAGACCCAGTAGAAATTCCCATCAAAGGTTTTATTTTTGATGTAAGCAAAAATCTCTCTTTTGTCCATAATCGCCTCCCAAAGCATCCTAAAAATAACCTTGGGCATTTCTGGATGCCGCACAACATTGTGTGGCTTGTGCAAAATCTCCTTTTCGCTGCATTGGACAATGTCCAAAAAAGGCTTATTGGCGTAGGTGATGGCACCCTTTAAGTTGGTCTTGGTAACCAAAAAATGATCCGGTTTAACAAACTTTTCCATAACTGCGATCCTAATTTTAAAGAAGTGTCGATTCTGATGTCATCCACTTTTACAACCCTCAAACAACCGCCTCTAATTGTAACAAAACATGCTTGCCTATGGGTAAAGCCGCCGTGGCTGCTGGGCTAGGCGCATTGCATACATTGATCGTGCGTTGCGTGTTGTAAAACAAGAAATCCTCAATGAGCTCCCCACTCCCACTCACCGCTTGGGCGCGCACGCCAGAGGGGTGGTGTTCTAGGTCCTCAAGTCTTAAGGACGGGCAATATTTTTGTGCCACGGAGAGGTAACTTTTCTTGCAACAAGAACGCTTAAACTCGCACAAGCCAACCTTAAAATGGGTCTTGATCACTTGGCGCACGCCCTTATGTGCCAACATCTCTTTACAATCCTGCCAACTCACATCAAATTTAGAATACCCCTCCCGCTTGAGTGCCAAGATAGCATTAGGTCCCACGCTGATCCCCCCACCAACCATGGGGGTCAAATGCACGCCTAAAAAGGGCATACTCGGATCGGGTATGGGATAAATCAAGTGTTTGACTAGCTCATTGCGATCGGGGGTGAGTTTAAAATATTCCCCCCTAAAGGGGCAGATGGTAAAATCTGGCTTTAAGCCCAGCATTTTTACTAAGCGATCAGAATGTAAGCCCGCACAGGTGATCAAATAATTACACTCAAACACCCCCCGCGTGGTGGTGATCTTCACCCCTCTAGCATGTTCGCTCAAACCCACCACTTTAGCATTGTAAAAGACCTCCCCACCTCTATTGTTAAACAAAGTCCGCATGGTCTGCACAATAGCCGGGTAGCTCACAATCGCACTACTGGGGAAGAAAATCCCCCCCAAACCCGTAATGTTGGGCTCTCTCTCTTTGAGCTCTTGAGCGTCCAAACGCACCCTCTCCAAGCCATTTTCTTTGGTGCGCTCCCAAAGCTCCTCCATGTGTTGCATTTCTAGCTCATCGCTAGCGACCAATAGCTTCCCGCATTCCTTATAGACGATCCCATGTTCCTCACAAAAGGCTTTGGTCGCTTTGTTGCCCTCATAGCAAAACTGCGCCTTGAGCGTGCCGGGGGTGTAATAGACTCCTGCATGGATCACCCCACTATTGCGCCCGGTTTGGTGCAATGCGCTGGCGTTCTCCTTTTCCAAAAGGGCGACTTTGGAGTCAGGGTATTGTTCGAGCAACTGCATTGCCACCGAGTGCCCTAAAATGCCCCCTCCGATGATGATGAAATCATAGATGACAGCCATGCTAAAAGTTTTTGAAATTTTTATAGCGGCTAAAGGGGTTGGTGCTGAAAGAAAAATAACCCCTTTGGCGCATCAATTCCCGGCGCAAGCCCGCATGGGGTTTGAATTTATCCCGCCCATGCAACCAAAAAAGATTGTTGATCAGCAAAAACTGCCCCACGGGCACAGGGAAAGAAAGCTTGGCTTTGGAGTTTTCTAGCGAATCCCCCAAATCCGCCAAATAAACCCCCTCTTCATAGTCTTTGGGCTGGGCAAATTGATCGATGTAGAGCATGACCGGCTTGGCATGGCTATCAGCCTCAAAGACCGGGTGATAGACATCTTGGGTAACATTCTTGCTAGGCGGGGCTGCCCAACGCATAACCCTCTTAGCCATGTGGTGGTTGTAAAACTTGCCTAGCTCCTCCCAATCATCTAGGTGCAGGAGTTGCGAATCTCCACCCTCCATGTTTTGCTCATCAATCTTATACATCAACACATAATCGGTAACCTCATTGACATAAGTTCCGTCATTGTGGAGTTCTAAAGGCTTGTCGGGTTTTCTTAGGTAGCTATCCGAATTGTCCGTATTGAGCACCGCCCAGCGGGCATAATATTGCCCGGTCATCTGATCGAAGTTAGATCGCCCAATCAAATGCACAAAAGCCGTGGCGATTTTGACCATCTCATCGCCCTGTTCAGCGCGATTAATCCCCTCTGGATTGACCAGCAACGCCCCCGCATTGCGATCGCCCAAAGCGCGTTCTAAAAAGGGTTTGAGTTGGTGATCGCAGATTTGATCTAAAATCTGTGCCACTCTAAAACGCAAAAACGATTTATACTCCAAAGCCTGCACCGGATAAACTTCAATTTCTTTTAAAAATTGCGTAATACCCTCTTTGCTGATCGTAACCTGCAAGAGCCTATTAGAATAAGGGGTAGGTTTTACGCATAAATTTTGGGATTGGACATGATAAGCCATTTGTTCTCCTTTCATCAAGTCAAAGTCAAAATGCCATAATGCGCCAAAATGGACCCTAAAGTGGCTCCACAATAAACCACGATGATGCCAGCTTTTACGATCCTATGCGTTAGCATTCTACCACAAATATAACCGGTTGGTTGTTCGTTAAAATCCCGTGCCCGGTGCAAGATTAAAATTGGGAATAAACTTAACACCAAAGCCCCCACCACGCCGGGCCAATACAACGCCTGATCCACGCTATCAATGGCATCTAGCAACACCAAGATCAAGGGGGGCAAGACCACAGCTAACAAGACCCAAAAGCGGGTTTGCAAATTGCGCTCAATGTCTTTACCAATGTGGTTAGCAATATTGGTTAAAAACATGCCCCCAAGCCCCCAATAAGAGGTCAAAATCGCACAGAGTGCAAAAATATTAGCCGTGTAATACGCCCATGCCCCAATGGATTTCCCCCAAGAGAGAGTCACCACATCGGAGACATTTTGCAAGCCCTCTAGGCTAATGGCTGAAAGTGGGATCAAGGTGAGCATCGCAAAAGTGATAATATTGCCCACAACAATGGCTTTTGGCAAGAGCTTAGGTTGGTGGGCAAACCCACGCGCCATTTCTGGGACGATGTATTGCGAGGAATAGACAAACACCACAACATTAAAAATCGGCACGCTAGAGAGGACATAATTTTCCCCCAATTCCAAAAGATGGCCAAAATTGGTTTTATCCTTAAAAAAGGTAGAGATAATCAACACACACAAAATCACAAACATCACGCCTACAATCTGCTTTTCCCCCCGCCCAATGGCCTTTAAGCCCAGCCAAAGCACCAAAGAAGCAGGGATAAAAAAGATCAGACTCCCCCAATGATTAGGCAAACCCAATAATGCGTGCAAAATCCGCCCGCTGGCCTTTTCATAAGCCATCAGTGCCCCTAGCGCAGTTACAGCCACCGAGATAAACATGGCATATTTAGCCGGTTTACCTAAGTATTTGACGCATAGTCCGGTGAGTTGCAAAGGTTCTTTGGTGCGCATGCTAGCCTCAGCAATGTAGAGCATGGTGATCGTAGATAAAATCCCAGCCACAATGAGCCAAAAGAGTAAGGGCAAAAAGCCCGCATTTTTGGAGGTGTTGGCAATGGAGAGAATGCCAATGCCAATATTAGTGCCCACTAGCATCGCCACCCCCTCTAAAAAAGTCAGCTTTTTTGTTTTGGGGTGTCCCCTAAGTTCGGCTAAAAACTCCTCCTTAGCCTCCCTAAGTGGCACTACTTTTCCTCTAAATCCACGCACATGTATTTGAGCTCCAAATAATCCTCTATGCCGTATTTAGAGCCCTCTCTGCCCAGTCCGCTTTGCTTGACCCCGCCAAAGGGGGCGGTTTCTGTCGAGATGATCCCCGTATTCACGCCCACAATCCCATATTCTAAAGCCTCGCCCACACGGAAAATGCGCGCAGGGCTTTGGGTATAAAAATACGCCGCTAGCCCGTATTCTGTGGCATTGGCTTTAGCAATCACCTCCTCTTCATCCTCAAAGCTAAACAAGGGGGCTAGGGGACCAAAGGTTTCTTCTTTGGCAACCAACATCTCTTGATGGACATGGGTTAAAATCGTGGGTTCAAAAAAGCTCCCCCCCAGCTGGCTAGGCTTGCCCCCGCTTAAAATTTGTGCGCCCTTAGAGGTGGCATCAACGATGTGTTCTTGCACCTTGTCTAATGCCTTGAGATCGATTAAAGGACCTTGCGTGGTGCTTTCTTCCAAGCCATCGCCTAGTTTTAAGCTTTCGACTTTTGTTTTCAACATCTGGCTGACTTGGTCATAAACGCTTTTTTGCACATAAATGCGGTTAGCGCACACGCAAGTTTGCCCGCTATTGCGGAATTTGGAGGCTAAAATCCCCTCCACAGCCTTTTGCAAATGGGCATCCTCAAAGACAATGAAGGGCGCATTGCCCCCCAGCTCTAAGGATAGTTTTTTAATGCTAGGCGCGCTCTGTGCCATGAGTAGCCGCCCAACCTCTGTAGAACCTGTAAAGCTGATTTTGCGCACCAAATCGCTCCCACACAGCACCTTAGAGATCATGCCAGCCCCCCCACTCGCCACACTGAGCACCCCGCTAGGCACGCCCGCTTTTTGGGCTAAAACCATGAGCGCATACGCGCTTAGGGGCGTTTGGGTGGCGGGTTTGACAATCATCGAGCACCCACAGGCTAGAGCGGGTGCAACTTTACGGGTGATCATCGCACAGGGGAAATTCCAAGGCGTGATCGCCCCACACACCCCGATAGGTTGCTTGAGCACCAAGATTTTTTGATTTTTTGCCACACTGGGCAGAATATCCCCATCAATGCGTCTTGCCTCTTCAGCAAACCAGCGCAAGAAATTCGCCCCATAGACAATCTCGCCCCGTGCCTCTTTGAGGGGTTTGCCCATCTCTTGGGTCAAAATGCGCGCCAAATCCTCTTGGTGCTCCAACACCAAAGCATACCACTTGAGCAAAACATTAGCGCGCTCTAGGGCCAACTTGCTTGCCCATAGCTTTTGGGCTGTGTGCGCTTGAACAATCAGCCCCTCTAGTTCCTCTTGGCTAATATCCTTCACAAAGGCTAGGGTTTTGCCAGTCGCCGGGTTAGTTACGGGGATAAAGCCCTCTTTTTCTTGCTGGCTCACAGAGGGGTGATCTAAGAGCTTGAAATTCATCTTGTAGCCTTTTTAATGGCGTGTTCTAAAATCCCCAGGGCGCGATCAAATTGCTCTTGGGGGATGGTGAGCGGATAGAGGAAGCGAATCACATTCCCATAACCCCCACAAGTGAGCAACAAGAGCCCTTGATCCATCGCCTCTTTTTGCACCCCCTTAGCCAAATCTGGGCTAGGCTTGCCCTCTTTAAAAAGCTCTATAGCCACCATGGAGCCTAGCCCCCGCACTTGGGCGATCTCTTTAATCTCTTGTTGGAGAGTTTGGAGCTTTTGGGTGAGTTGTGTGCCTAAGCTCTGGGCTTTTTCATTGAGTTTTTCCTCTTTGATGATCTCTAGCACCTCTAGGGCAGCAGCTGTGGCTAATGGGCTACCCGCATAAGTCCCCCCTAGTCCCCCCGGGCTAGGCGCGTCCATGATCTCTGCTTTGCCTACAATGCCAGAGAGGGGCAAGCCCCCGCCCAAACTCTTAGCCATGCAAATCAGATCGGGACTGACCTTAAAATGCTCCATCGCAAAGGTTTTCCCCGTGCGTGCAAAACCAGTCTGCACCTCATCGGCGATCAAAACAATCCCATGCGTGTTGCAAAACTCTCTAAGCTCTGTTACAAACTCCACTGGAGCGGGGTTAAACCCCCCCTCGCCTTGCACGGGCTCAAAAATGATAGCCGCCACATCTAGCGGGGAAATCGAGCTTTTACAAATGTGCTCTAAACTTTTCATGCTATCAGCCACACTCACCCCATGCAAAGCATTAGGATAATAAGCATGATAAACCCCCGGATTACCCACACCTAATTCGGCTTTATAGGGCACGACCTTACCGGTCATGCTCACTGCCATCGAAGTGCGTCCATGGAAAGACCCCCCAAAGGCAATCACGCCATAGCGTTTGGTGTGGGCTTTGGCAATTTTGATCGCATTCTCGGTCGCCTCCCCCCCTGTGGTGAAAAAGCATGTCTTTTTAGCCCCCTCAATGGGTGCTAAGGCATTGATCTTTTCGGCCAATGCCACATAACTTTCATAGGGGCTGACTTGGTAGGCACTGTGTGTGAAATGCTCTAGCTGTTTTTTAACCGCCTCCATCACGCGTGGGTGTCTATGCCCCACATTCAACACCGCAATCCCGCCGGCAAAATCAATAAACTCACGCCCATCCGTGCTTTTCAGCGTGGCATTCTGCGCTTCCTGCACAAACCAATCGCACACAATCCCAATCCCCTTAGGTGTGGCTTGTAATCTACGGCTTAACAAATCTCCCATGATCGATCCTTTAGTTTTATTCTCAAGTAGGATTGTATAGCAACTAACTAAACAAATACCTAGCCCACCAAAAACACCCGCCTTAATGGGCTTTTCTTGTATAATAATGCCCCAAAACAAGGAAAACAATGCCCAATTCCCCCCGCACGCTCTTATTAGTGGCTGCCCACCCCTTAAATAGCCCGCGCCCTTATCGCTTAAGAAAACTCTTAAAGCCCCACCACCAAATTAGCGTGATGGGCATTAGCAAAACGCCCCTGCCCCCCCAAGAGGGTTTGGCAATTTTCACTTACCCGCCCTACCCAAAGCGCAATTTTTTACAAGAATGCAAGCTTTACACCGATGTTTGGTTGCAAAACGATCACGCCCTTATTTACACCCAAAACCGCGCCCAAATTGTGGAAGTGTTGCGCGAACATGCCTTTGATTTTATCTTTTGCTTTGATCTAGTCCTCTTGCCTATTGTGCTAGCTTACAAGAAAAATGCCAAAGTGATTTTAGATGCACGGGAATATTACCCGGCACAAGATAGTAGTAATATCCGCTGGCGTTGGCTCTTTAAAGCCTTTTTCACCCGTTTAACCAACACCTACATGCCCCGATGCGATCACATTTTGAGTGTGTCTAAAGGCGTGCAAGGACTCTATGAGAGTGGGCATGGGATTTCTAGTAGCGTGTTTTATTCCTACCCCTTTTACCACGAACTTAAGCCCACACCCACCAAGCCCGATCAAATCCACTTGATCTACCATGGGGGGGCAAGTTATAACCGCAGTTTTGAGGGGTTGCAAACCATGATGGAGTATTTGAGCGATCATTTAGGCGATTGGCGTTTTTGGCTAACCTTGATGCTAGTTGCCCCGCCCGCACGCCTAGAGGAACTCAAAACCAAGCTCGCCCACACCCGCATTAAAATCATCCCCCCCGTGGAGTTTAAAAAGATCATTAATTTTAGCAATGCCTTTGATATCGGGCTGTATTTTAGCCCGCCTGTCAATCTGAATATCAAGCACGCCATGCCTAATAAGTTTTTTGAATATATCCAAAGCCGTTTGGCTCTGTGTGCCGTGCCTAATGTGGAAATGCAAGCCATCATTGAAAAATACCAAATTGGGGTGGTGAGCCAAACCAGTAGCCCACAAGATTTAGCCCTCACACTGCATAAATTACGCCATGAGGACATCGAGTTTTACAAGCACAACACCCAAAAAGCCGCCCAAGAACTCTGCGCCCAGCAAAACCAACTCCCCCTTTTAGAGTTGCTCCAAAAAATTTAAAGAGGTGTGCTAACATAGGTCTTTGGAGCGCACATGAATATTAGATTGGGTCTGTTTTACATGGCTTTGAGTGCTTTTAGTTTGGGGGCGATGAACGCCTTGATCAAAATTGCCAGTGCCTATTATTCGCCCTTAGAGAATATTTTTTACCGCGCCTTTTTCACGCTCCTTTTTTTGGGGTTCTTCTATTTTATCAAGCCCTTTAGTTTTAGGGCTTATAAAAAGGGGGGCGGGGTTTTGCTATTTTGGCGCATGGTGGTGGGGGCTTTGGGCATGACCTTGATGTGCTACAATGTCTATACCATGCCCTTAGGCACGGCTAGTGCTTTTAATCAAAGTTCCCCCCTATATGCCATTTTGATCTCTTTTTTGATCTTTAAAGAACCCGTGAGCTTGCGCTTGATTGGGGCGGGGGTGGTTGGCGTTTTGGGCGTGGTGTTTGTGGCTAACCCCCACACCAGCGGGCTAACTTGGGTGCAAGTTGCCTCTGGCGTGCTCAATGGGGTTTTAGTCGCCATCGCCTACACCAGCTTATACCGCCTCAAAGAGTATTATAACGGCGCATTTGTCGTTTTTATCTTTAGCTTGTGCTTGAGTTGTATTGGTTTTGTAGGGCTCTGGATTGATTTCCCCCCTTTTGCTACGGGTTATCACCCCATGCGCTTTAGTGGGGCTTGGTGGCATTGGGATCTTTGGGTGTTGATGGGGATGGGTTTAAGCGGGACTTTTGGGCAATACTTTTTAACCAAAGCCTACATGATTGCTCCAGCTGGGGCGATTTCGCCCATGATCTATAGCCGTTTGTTTTGGAGCGTGAGTTTTGGGATGTTGCTAGGCGATCCATGGCTGGGCTTTTGGGAGGGGCTTGGCATGGGCTTGATTGTGCTTTCAGGCGTGCTCATCGCCTCTTATGCGCGCAAAAAGTGATATTTAACATTCTTGGAGTATAATGACTCCTTTTGCAAAGGATAGACATGGATTTTGACATCGAGCATGGTGATCACTCCACTACGGAGTTGATTTTGCAGTATAAATATTTGGCTATTGTGGGCTTGAGCCCCGATCCCTCTAGGGAAAGCCACCGAGTTGCGGCGTATCTACAAGAACAAGGCTACCACATCACGCCCGTTTATCCCGATGACTCCAAACCCATTTTAGGGCAAAAGGTCTATAAGACTTTGAGTGCGGCTTTGCAAGACAAACACAAAAGGGGGGAGACGATCTTTGTGGTGGTGGTTTTTAGGAAGCCAGAAGCCGTTTTAGAGGTCGCCAAAGAAATGTTGCAAAACGATCCCATTCCTCTTGTCTTTTGGATGCAACTAGGCATTAAAAATGCGGAGGCTAAAGCCCTCTTAGAGGCAAAAGGCGTGGTGGTGGTGGAAGATAAGTGCATGCTTGTGGAACACCAAAAGCTATTTTGAGCGCGCCCAACACGCTCCCTAAAAACCCTCTTTCCAAGCCCCTTTACTACATTCTCCTAGCCTTGATTGTGGGGGTTTCTCTGTCTTTGGGTATCTATAAAAGCCTAGAAATCTCGATTAGCTATAAAGAAGCCCTATTTTATTTTAGCACACCCCATTTCTTAGCCGATCGCCTCTTGTTCCAAGCCCTACATGCCTTTGTGGAGGGAATCGGGTGTGCCCTGCCAAAAGATTTGGTGTTGCGCTTGCCCGGTTTGTTCTTGCATGGGCTCAATATTGTTTTAATTTACCACATCAGCCACAAAATGCCCCTCAAAAAGCCCTATGATCCCCTCTTTGTGGCTCTCACCTTTGCTTTGCTCCCGGGCGTGCAATTAGGGGCGATTTTGCTGGGCAAGGTTAGCCTCTTGCTCACCCTCTCATTTTGTGTGTTATTGGGTTTTTATACATGGGTTTTTTACCCCCTTGTGGGGCTGATTGCCCTATCTGATGGGAGCGCAATGGTGTNNTTGCTCTATGCGTTCAAACAACGCTACGCCCTTAAAATCGCGCTTTTATTGATTGCTCTCAGTTTCAATCTCTACTATTTTAACTCCATCAAGGGCATGCCAGAGGGTTTTTTCATTGATACCCTAGTGGTGATGTTTATTCTCTATTCGCCTTGTTTGTGTCTTTATTATCCCTATGTTCTCTACGCCCAGGTGGTGAAGAACTACAAACAAGATAGCCTCATAGGCATCGTGGCAACAACCGGGTTTGCTCTGCCCTTGTTGCTCTCTTTACGCCAAGAACTCCCCCCCCAATTTTTAAGCTATGGGGCGGTGGGCATGCCTATTTTGCTCCAAAAAGCCCTCTCGAGTATCCGCTTACATTTGCCTATTTTTAGAAGCCATTACTATATCCGCTATAGCTTGGTTTTTGGCACGCTTTTTTTAGAGAGCGCGTTTTTATGGGGGGGGTATAATCCCTTTGTCAGCACGCACTATATTGCCAAAGAATTAGCCACAGCCCTCAAGGCAAGGGGCATTGAGGCTATCCATGTCAATTCCTATCAAATGGCTTTACGCCTAAAATTCTATGGCATCCACGATCGCGCAGATCTTTTCTTGGTTAAACAAGGCAAGCAAGGGGAGATTAAAATCCGCTATAAAAATAAAGTCGTGGCTTCCTATGCGATCAAAACCCACAAGCCCTAATGTGCCCCGCTTTTTTATTGCTCGCTGAAAGCCCTCTAAGTGCTAGCCCCAGAGCTTATCGCTTAAGCCTAGCCCTGCTAGCCCTCTACCCCCACACGCCCCTATTTGTACTATCCC
>NZ_FZLB01000124.1:0-3097 GCF_900196775.1 Helicobacter bizzozeronii | reverse complement strand
CTCTTGGGTTGTGCTTTGCTGTTGGTTTTGGGTGGGGGGGGGCATCTCTGGTTGGCAACTCGCAAACACCCCCGCCATAAGAGACAGCAGGATATAGGAGGCAACGCGCGGGAGACCAAACATTCTATCCATCAAAAACCCTTCTTAAGTTTTAAAGCTTATAATAGCTAGCATGTCTTAAATTATAGGGATTTTAACAAAACTTGATGCTTAAACAAACAGATACGATATGGGGTTGCCGTGCTTAAAGTTGCCATTTTAGGCAGACCCAATGTGGGTAAAAGTTCTTTGTTTAATTGCCTACTCAAAAGCCGGAGTGCGATCACCTCAGCCATTGCGGGCACGACACGGGATATTAAAAAACAAACCTTAGAGTTAGCAGGGCGTGCTGTTGAATTATGGGATACGGGGGGGTTTGATGACTCCTATGTCTTTGGGGGTGCTATTAGAACCATAAACCTAGAAGCCCTCAAGGCGTGTGATTTGGTGTTGTATGTAGTTGATGGTAAGGTTTTGCCCCAAGAGGAGGATAAAAAACAATTTTTAGAAATTTGCCAAAGGGCACGGGCGTGTTGGTTGGTGGTGAATAAAATTGACAACCAAGCCGCAGAGTTGCTGGGTTATGAATTTGCCACTCTAGGCGCACAAGAGATGTTTTTTACATCGGCTAGCCATAGGCGTGGGATTGAGGCTTTGCTAAGTGCTATCTCTCAGCTAAATCCCCAAGAGGATATGCAGGATTTACCCCCTATCACTGCCCCTATCCAAGTGGGGATCATCGGGCGGGTCAATGTCGGCAAGAGTGCGCTTTTAAATGCGTTAGTCAAGCAAGAACGCGCGGTTGTTTCAAGCACCCCGGGCACCACAATAGACCCAGTCGATCAGATCATCACCCACCAAGACAGAGCGATCTGCTTTGTGGATACGGCAGGTTTGCGCCACCGCAGTAAGATTTTAGGGCTAGAAAAGTTCGCCCTAGATCGCACCCGTAAAGTGCTGGAAAAATCCCAAATTGCCTTGTTAGTTTTAGATGTGAGCGCGCCCTTTGTGGAATTAGATGAAAAAATCGCCTCGTTGGTGGATACCTACCGCTTGGGCGTGGTGGTGGTGTTCAATAAATGGGATATCCGCCATGCCCGCTTTGAGGCAATCATGCAAGATTTCAAACGCAAGTTTAAATTCTTGCACTACGCCCCCACGCTCACCGCCAGCGCACTTAAACAACGCCACATCGAAAAGATCAAGGATCAGATTTTACAAGTGCATGCCCATTTTTCTAAGCGCATCCCCACCAGCGCGCTCAACCAAATTATCACGCAAGCCACCCAAAAACACCCCCTACCCAGCGATCATGGAAAAATCGTGCGTATTTATTACAGCACGCAATTTGACTCCTGCCCGCCTCAAATTGCTTTGGTGATGAACCGCCCTAGAGCCTTGCACTTTAGCTATAAGCGTTACTTAACCAACACCCTAAGGGAGAAATTTGGCTTTTTAGGCACGCCCATTATCCTACACGCTCGGGGCAAAGAGGACAGCTCTTTTTCATGACACTACCTTATTTTGTGGATTTTATCCAAACTAAAGATGTCCGACAAGCACGCATTTTTTATGCGCTCAAATGCCACACCCAAGAGGCGTTGATCTTGCAATACATGGCGCAAGAATATTTAAAAGGGCATGGGGATATAGAAGTGGTGGGCTTGCTAGACATGCTTTTTGCAGCGCGCCAAATTGAAGCCTTGCCCTATTTGCAACACATTAAAAATCTCTTGGATTTAGAATGGATCGTGCTAGAGAAGCGATCCAGACGATCGGAGGTGTTGTTATTAGAGTTGCTAGAAAGCTCCATTGCATTGAGCACTTCTTTTTTTAGATTAGCTCAAGAGGGGCATAGCGCACAGGGGCTTTTAGACATCACCCCTTATGAAGATCATTTGGATTACTTCAATGATTGGTTTTTAAAAATAGAATTGCTCTACAAGCTTGCTATGCAAAACAAGCAGCCCCATTCCCCTGCTAGCCTTAAAATCCAAGAACAACTCCAGCTTTTAGAGCACAAAATCAACGCGCGCAACCAACTCACCAAAACCCCCCTATCAGTTCAAAAATTTCTCCAAAAACACAATTTAAGCCTAAAAGAGCAGATCATCTTTTTTGCTTTGCTCAAAGATGAATACGCTAGGGATTATGGCAAGGAGGATGAACCTTTAAACCATCACCAAATTTTGCTCACCCTGCTAGGTGCTGATGGGAGCGCGCGTGCCCAAAATGCCATGCTCTTAGCCCCCACTAGCCCCCTAATCAAGAAAAAGATCATGGATTTTGAGGAGTTGCTCGATCCTTTTGAGCAAGGGTTGGTGCGCCAATTTTTCTTACACGAATCGGTACTCAGTGCGATCACATCGCCTAGCCCCCACACAAAGGGCACACCCACCCTCAAACACATTTTAAAAGATAATGACATCTTTGAAGCCCTAGAGCCTAAAGCCAATTTAGATGAAGTGGTTTTGAGCCAAAAGACCAAAGAGACCCTAGAGGTTTTATTAAAGCAAATTGACCCCCAAATGCAAAAACGGCTCAAAGAGTGGGGCGTTAAAGAGAACAAGTCCCATAAAGATGTGGAGGCTAAGATTATCTTTTATGGACCCCCGGGCACGGGCAAAACCATGAGCGCACTCGCCCTAGCCAAGAGTCTTAAAAAAGAGGTTTTGGGCTTTGATTGTTCTAAGATTTTATCCATGTATGTGGGCGAATCAGAAAAGAATGTGCGTAAAATCTTTGATGATTACCACAAGATCGCCAAGCAATGCAAGAGCGCACCGATTTTATTTTTAGATGAAGCCGATCAATTCTTAAGCACACGCACGACTGCCAGTAGCGGGGCGGACAAAATGCATAACCAAATGCAAAATATCTTTTTACACCAGATTGAAAAGTTTGAGGGTGTTTTGATCGCCACCACGAATTTATTAGAAACCCTTGATGCCGCCTTTTCACGCCGCTTTAACCACAAGATCGAATTTAAGCCCCCCACCTTCGAGCAACGCGTGCAATTATGGCAAAAATACCTCCCCAGCAATGCCCCCTATGCCCC
>NZ_FZLB01000048.1:0-15349 GCF_900196775.1 Helicobacter bizzozeronii | reverse complement strand
CCACCCAGCCCCACAGCCAACCCACCACGCAAGCTAGCCCCCACCCTAGCACGCCTAGCCCCACACAGCCCAAGCCAACAAGCCCCACCACGCAAGCTAGCCTAAAAACCCCGCCTAAACCAGCCACCCCCAAGCCTCAAGAACACCACGCACCAAGCACTCCAGAGCATCCAAAGGTAGCTAGCCCCACCCATCCGCCCTTACAGGGTCTTAACACACAAAAGAGTTAAACATGAATGATACCTTACTCAACGCTTATTCGGGCATCAAAACCCACCAATTTGGCATCGATAGTTTGTCTAACAACATCGCCAACATCAACACCGTAGGCTACCGCGCCAACAACCCCGAGTTTAAATCGCTCTTTTCAGCGCATCTAGATTCGCTAGGGAGTAGCAATATCACCGCTGATGATCGCAACTTTGGGGTGAGAGCGGGGAGCAATGCCATTTCAGATAAAGATGGCGAATACATGCCCAGCGATTCGGATTTTAACATGGCTTATCAGGGGAGCGGGTGGTTCATTGTGGGTCCTAATAAAAACGGCACGATGGAGATCAACAAGGATGGTTACAAACAAGCCCAAGAGAATTTTTACACCCGAGATGGGAATTTCTTACGGGACGCTGATGGCTATATTGTGAATGCCCATGGCTATTATGTCTATGGCATTGATTTACACAAAATCAAAAATGGCGTGTTGATGGCGGGCAATCCAGATGAGGAAGCCAAGATTTTAAAGGGGGGTAAGCTTAGCACGCTGTATTTGCCAAGAGATGTGCAATACCAGCCCGTTTTGACGACCAAAGTGAATATGAGCGTGAATCTCAACCCTAAAAACCATGTCCGCCCCGCCGAACAATATTTGTTAGATGAAAACGGGCAGGTGATCCAAGATCGTTTTTTAAACCAAGATGCCAACGCCCTAGCCAATGATGACAACGAGCCTTTGGATCTGCCCGTGCATCGGAATTTAGAGATCATGATCGTCAAGGGCGACATGGCACAAGATTTGGTCTTTAAATACGGCACAGGGGGGGTTGAAAATAACGAGTTTAGGACTTTGGGCGATCTGAAAAAATTACTCCAAAGCAAGGCTAAATTAGATTTAGATGTGGTCAAAAGCCGCCCTGGGGATGTGATCTCGCCTTTATTGTTGCAGATCAAAAACCCCAGCGACCCCGAGGCGACTCTATTTATCGGCGGGCACATGGCAGAAAAGCTAGGCTGGATTGCCAATGGCATGATCTTAAAGAAAAATGAGGGTCGGGATTCCGTGCCGATTCGCATCCCCTTTTATAGCACCACCGCTGAGATTTACGACAAGGGGGGGGAAAAGTATTTGCTCAAAAGCGACTATTTTATGACCAGCACCAAAGACCCCCTAAGCCCCACGCCCACCGAAGAAAAATGGGATGTGGAAAGCTCCATTTTGGAAATGCGGGATAAAACCCCCATCACCCCCAAATCAGTACGCCAAACTATTAGCTTTGATAAAGCGGGTAAAATGCACGCCCAGCCAGTAACCCTGAATTTTAAGGGTAGTCCTTTGACCTACTCCATTGATAAGAGCGATGATTATAGCTCCAGCGATGAACCCTATGAAGATTCGCGGATTATCCAAATCTCTCAAGATGGCAAGCCTAAGGGTTTGTTGCAAAACATGCGTATTGATGATGATGGCGTGATTCATTTGGCCTTTAGCAATGGTGCGATTGAGACGATGGGGCGCGTGGGGATCGCCACTTTCACCAACGATCAAGGGCTTAAAAAAGTGGGGAGTAATTTATTTGACATTGAGAATGCCACCCGTAACGGGCGGGCTGCCCCCTTGAGTGGTAACCCGATTATAGGCTGGGATCGCGATGATGGCAAGCTCAAATTTGGCAAGATCATGCATAAGTATTTGGAGAGCAGTAATGTGGATGCGGGGCGATCTTTAACAAACTTGATCTTGATGCAAAGAGGCTATTCGATGAATGCTAAAGCCTTCACCACAGGGGATGACTTGGTTAAAGAGGCGATCAATTTGAAGAAATAGGGCCATGCAGGAGGAATTTTTTTGTAATTACAGCGAAAAGGACTGCCAAGAGTTGATCCGCTGTTTGCTTGAAGGAGAATACCAAATCCCTAGATTCCAACGGGATTTTGTGTGGAAAAAAGATCAGGTCGCCAAATTCATCGATAGCCTTGCCAAAGGCTTTCCTACGGGCAGTTTTTTAGTGTGGAAAACAAAAGAGCGTCTGCAGTCCAGCAAAGAAATTGGGCAAATTTTTTTAAAAGAGCCCAAAACAGGCGAGATTTATTATGTGTTAGATGGGCAACAACGCATGAGTGCCTTGTTTGTGGTGTATCAGGGCTTAAAGGTAAAAAGAAGCTCTAGGGTATTTGATGACTACAAAGACATCATGCTAAGGCTAGAATCCGATGAGGACAAAGATTTTTGCTTTGTGCGCGACCCTAAAGTTGAAACTAACGAAGTGGCGGTGAGCGTGTATGATTTGATCAATTTGAGCATCGTGGGTGTCCAACAAAAATACAAGCTCAACGCTGAGGCAACGGAGTGTTTTGAGGAATTAAAAAAGAAAATCGTTAAATACCGCTTGCCCGTGATTGAAGTTGCCAATGCCCCGTTGAGCCAAGCTATTGAAATGTTTGCTAGGATTAACAAAGGGGGGACAAGTTTTTCCTATTTTCCCATGGCATGCGCCAAGTTTTACATAGCTCCCACAGCTGATGAAAGCCAGACCATCATTACCGACCCTGGCTTTGATTTACAAGAACGCTTTGATCTCTTGTGTGCCGACTTGAACCGCTTAAATTACGGCTTTGATCAGCCTATGGCGGTGTTGCAACTCATCTCTTATTTGGTGCACCAAAACAGCCCCACCCCTAAAAAAAGGATTGTCAGAGACACAATCTTAAAACTAGACGCTAAAAAGGTGTGGGAAATGTGGGGGTCTTTGACCTCTGCTTACGCCCATGCTGCCCACTTGCTCAAGCACGATTTTAAAATCCCCTCCTTTAGTTTTTTGCCCTCTGTGGGGTCTTTTGTGCTCATGGCTTGTTTTTACGCCTTAAGCGGGGGCAAAAGCCCCAATGCGACACAAGTCAAACGCCTCAAACAGCTTTTGTTTAGGGGCATGTTTTTTGGCAATAGCAAAAATGCCGACTTGCTCAAACAATTAGACCTTGTGGCAGACATTTATGCCCAAAAACCCCTTGACTTAGCCAAAGAGTTGCCCTTAAACCTCAGTCTAGATTTTTTAGTGGCTGAGAAGTTCAGCACCCGCAACACTCTGCACCAAGCGACCCTATGTGTTTTGGCAAGCCTTGAGCCTTGCGACTTTAACAACAATAGTAAGGTGGTGTTGGATAATTTTTTTGCATCCGAGGACACTGAGCACACCAAAAAGCGCCATTTGCACCACTTCTACCCTAAAAACCACCTCAAACACATCGCCCCTAAGCAAAACCCCGATGTGATCGCCAATATCACCTTTTTAAGCGCCAAGCTCAACCAAGAGATCAAGGACAGCCCGCCTAAAATCTACATTGAAAAATACCGCCAAAGTAATCCACATCTTGATCAAACCCTACAAACCCACTTAATCGATCTTGCTAGCCCCAAAGTGTTAGAGGACTACCAAGCCTTTTTGCGCATGCGCGCCCAAAAGATTTTGGAGAAGATCAAGGAACTCACTTAAGGCAGATGTGCTAAATTTGAGCCTTTAGCCCCTTTAAGCTAAAATACCCCTTTTCTAAAGGCACGCCGTGATCACCAAAGACAACCTAAAAGAAGTCCTACAAGCCCTCAACTTCGCCCAAGAGGGCAACACCTACACCCACGCCTACGAAAATGAGGCTAAAATCATCGTGAATTTTACCGCGCAAAGCATCATTTACTCCCCGCAAGACCCACGCTTTAAAGAGGGCGATTATCCCAGTCTAGAAAATCCCAGCAAGGGTTTTGTGATCCACAGAAGCACCACGACTAATTTTAGCTCCAATGAAAATTTTGTCTGCTTGGTGGCAGTGCATAAACTTTTAATAAAAGGCTATGCCCCTGAGCACATCATCTTAGAACCCACTTTTAAAATCGGGCATGGGCAAAAAGCCTATGGCGATATTTTGGTGCTAGACCTAGAGTTTAAGCCCCTAGTCTTGATCGAAAACAAGACCTATGGGGCGGAGTTTGCGCGCGCATGGAGCGAAACCCTCAAAAACGGGGGGCAACTTTTCAGCTACTACGCCGTGCATAAAGTCCCCTATCTCTGCCTATTGGCATTTAATAGCCACCTAGAGCACGACTTAAAAATCATCTGCACCAAGGACAACGATGTCTATTTAGAGCAAATTAACAAGGAGCGCAAAGAGGCGGACAAAAAACGCAGCTTTGCCGACCCTGCCAACACAAACGCCCGCGCCTATTTTGAAGTGTGGAGTCAGACTTATTTGAGCACCTTCACCACGCAAGGGCTGTTTGAACCCCAAGCCCAAGCCTACAACATCGGCAAGGAAAAATTCCAACTTGCCGACCTACGCCCCCTAAGCGCGTCCCAAATGAAGGGCATTTACCACGAATTTGCCACGATTTTACGCCACCATTCCATTGGCAATTACGAAAATAGCTTTTACATTCTAGTGGATTTATTCTTATGCAAATTGGCAGACGAACACATCCACCCTACAGACCTGCAATTCCCTTATAAAGGCGTGGTCGCAGACGACCCATTAAGCTATTGCGACCGCCTGCTCAATCTCTACGAGGAGGGCGTGAGCCGATTCTTTAAAAAAGATGTGGTGAATGTCAAAAAAGAGCAAATCGCCGCACTTTTCACCAGTGCCAAGCGTTACAAGGGCAAGTTTAAAGAGGAATTAGACGCGCTTTTTGACAAGCAAAAATACTTCAACATTAAAAAATTCAACTTCATCGAGGTCGAAAACGCCGAAGAATTTTATTTGAACTTTAAAGTCTTGGTGCAAGTGGCAGGCTTGATTCAAGACCTGCACTTGAGCGCAACCACGCACAGCAACCAATTTTTAGGCGACCTGTTTGAAGGCTTTTTAAACCGCCACATCCACCAAACCGAAGGGCGTTTTTTCACCCCCACCCCCATCACCAATTTCATCATCCACTCTTTGCCCCCACTAACAAGCAACCCCAAAGTTTTAGATTTCGCCTGTGGGGCAGGGCATTTCTTAAGCGAGTTTATGACTCACCATAAGAACGCCAAAGTCTATGGCATTGAAAAGAATAAAGACCTCTCTAAAGTTGCCAAACTCGCCTGCTTGTTTAAAAACCCAAATAACCAAGCCAAAATCTTTTTCCAAGACGCACTAGATCACCCCGCCCCAGCCCATAAAAAGGACTTTCAAGACTTCGATTTGATTTTAAGCAACCCCCCCTACTCCGTCAAGGGCTTTTTAAGCACCCTAGATGCCAATGTCATCACAAGTTTTACATTGGGGCATAAAGAGATTATCGATCCAAAAAGTTATGAGAGCAACAACGCCATTGAGTGCTTTTTTATCGAACGGGCGCAAAGTTGGCTGAAAATGGGGGGCGTGTTTGCGCTCATCTTGCCCGTGAGCGTGTTGCAAAAAGGGGGGATTTACGAGAAAACCCGCGCCCTACTTTTAGACAACTTTAAGATTTTATGCATCGTGGAGCTCAACTCGCGCACCTTTGGGAGCACGGGCACGCAAACCATCATCCTTTACGCCCAGAGGGTGCAAAAATTCGCCCAAGACCTCATCAACGCCCTAAAAGAGGCGGGCTTTGAGAGCGCAAATTTAAAGGAGGATTTTACCCAAGTGGGGTTTTTGCAAGAGTATTGCGCCTTTAGGGGCTACCCCCTAGAGGACTTTAGGGCATTCTTGCAAACCAAGAACCTAAGCCCCTATCTAAAAGAGAACTTGAAAGATTTGTCTAAACTGAAGGAGGAGCAAATCCACGCCCTAGAGCTAGAAAAAATGCTTTTATTTGCCAGCGTGCAAGAGGAGGAGGTGCTGATTTTAAAAAGCCCCCCTGAGAAAAAGGGCAATGCCAGCAACAAGGCTAAGATTGTAGAATTTTTAGGCTATGATTGGAGCAAACGCAAGGGCGATGAGGGTATTAAATACGCCAGCACGCAAAACGCAGACGACCCCGATAATGAGGCACTCAGCAACATCCAATCGGCTAAACATATTGTAACTCCCCTCTACAACCCCGACCCCAAAAATGCAGATGACCCCACAAAGTTAGCCCATGCCCTCAAAAGCTTTATGGGTTCTCTCTTAGCAAACACCCCCCGCCCTAATTTGAGCGTGTATACTGACCAAGACCCCGCAGGCTATCAGCTTTTTAGCACGCCCCTAAGGGAGATGTTGGATTTTTCCAAGGCGGTGTTAGATCGGGGCATTAATTTGAATCCCAAACAAGAGGCAGTAAATCCTTTTGAGGGGGGCAAGTGGGAGCTAGTGAGATTGGGGGAGCTCGTTTCTGTAGCGGATTATGTTGCAAATGGAAGTTTTGCACTCTTGCGTGAAAAAGTCCAATACTTAAAACAAAAAAATTACGCTATCCTAGTCCGCTTAAAAGACTATTCTAATGGGTGGAGTGGGGACTATGTTTATGTGAATAAGGGGGCTTACGACTTCTTGGAAAAGAGTAAGCTAAATGTCGGGGATATTGTGATGTGTAATGTGGGGAGTTTGGGCATTTGCTTTAAAGTTCCAAATTTAGGGCAACCGATGACATTAGCCCCCAATTCTATTTTGATTAAGCCGTGTGTTGAAACAATCAAAAATGATTTTCTATTTTGTATCTTTAAAACGGATATGTTTCAGCAACTGATCCAAACTATTAGCTCATCAATGGCTCAACCTAAGTTTAATAAAACGGATTTTAGAAATCTTAAAATCCCCCTCCCGCCCCTAGACATCCAAGAGCAAATCATCGCCGAGTGCACTAAGGTAGAAAAACGCGCCCAAGAGTTGCAAGAGGGCATACAGAATTACCAAAACTTGATTTTAGCCGTGCTAGGCGTGTGCGGACTTAGCCACACCAAAGAAACTAGAGCTCTAGCTACAGACCCTAAAACAAAGGCGTATATCACAAACCCTAGAACAAGAACCTATGTTACGGAGGGGTCGCAAGTCGCTATAATGGTGCAACAAAGCCGAAAAATCGAGCAAATCCTAAAAACCCTAGCTACCCTAAACCTAGAGGCAACACAGCTCACAGACCCCAAGTTAGAGGAGCTCAAAAGCTTAGTCCAAGATTTACCTAACCCACCAGCTGAGGGGTGGGAAATGGCAAAATTGGGAGATATATGTGATTTTAGGAGGGGACCATTTGGCGGAAGTTTAAAAAAGGAAATTTTTGTCAAAAATGGATATAAAGTCTATGAGCAACAACATGCTATAAAAAATGACTTTGAAATAGGGAATTACTTTATCACACAAGAAAAATTTGATTCTATGAAAAGTTTTGAGGTTATACCCAATGATTTAATAGTCAGTTGCTCTGGAACAATCGGGAAAATTGCCATAGTGCCAAGCAACGCAAAGCAAGGTATTATCAATCAAGCTCTCTTGAGACTAAGACTAAAAAATGGCAGGACAAATAGCAAGACACTAAAAATAATCCTAGATAATCTCAATAACCCTTTTAATGAAAGAGCACATGGTGTTGCCTTAAAAAATGTGGCAAATATTGAAGTTTTAAAACAAATACAAATCCCCCTCCCGCCCCTGCCAGCGCAAGAGCAGATCGTGGGCGTTCTCACCCAAATTGAGCAAGAAATCGCCCGCCTAGATGCAGAGATCGCCACCCTTGAGGGACAAGAACAAGAGATTTTAAAAGAGTTTTTAGGCGTAACAGAGAGAGAGAGAGAGAGAGAGAGAGAGATCGCAAACCCTTAAGCTAATCTTAGGCAAACTTGAGCGCGCCAAAGCCCTCAAAGAGTCTTGCCTTGCCCTTCTAACCCACGCCCTAGAAAAAGCAGGGCTAAAACCCACCCTAGCCACGCTTTTACAATCCCTCCCCACACCCCCCGCCAGTGGGTGGGATTTTGTCAAATTGGGGGAAGTATGCAGCCTAGAATATGGAAAAGCCCTACAAGAAAACAAGAGAAAAGAAGGCACATACCCCGTAATGGGCTCAAATGGGATTGTTGGCTACCACAATGCCTACCTTGTTAAAGCTCCTTGTATCATCGTGGGGCGTAAAGGTTCGGCAGGCAAGGTAACCTATAGCGAAAAAGATTGCTACCCCATTGACACAACTTTTTATGTAGAAACAAAGTTGCCTTATAACATCAAGCTACTTTACTTCGTGTTACAAAGTTTGGAGTTAGAAAAGTCAAGGATAGGGATAGGTGTGCCTGGGATTAACCGCAACGACATTTATGGGCTTAAAATCCCCCTCCCACCCTTGCAAGCACAAGAGCAAATCGTGGGTGTGATCGCCCAAATCGAGCAAGAACGCACTGTCCTAGAAAACACTATGAAGTCTTTAGAGGGACAACAGGAAGTTATCCTAAAAAAATATCTGCACCCAGACACATAACCATGCCCACAAAACCCAAGCACCCCCCAACTTCTGCTATAATCCCCCCTATGCAAAACTTTAAGAAAATTCTACTCATTGGATCGGGTCCCATGTCTGGGGCAGGCGTGCGAGTTTGACTACTCCTCTAGCATTGCCCTTAAAACGCTTAAAAATTTGGGCTATTCAATTTTTAGGTTAGAGCTATATTTAAGCCCAAATGGAGGGGATTTGGGGCAAGTAATGGAGCAAAGCCCATTTTCCTAACAACCCTATTAGATCACTTCTTCACCAAGTCCTGTAACCAGTGTTTGACCTTGCCATAACACACCTCAAAGACATTTTTATAAGGTTCGCTCTCATAACCAAAACTTTCATGGAGTTTGATGAGAAGTTCTTTTTGTTTCTCCTCGAGCTTTTGGGGATAGACAATTTTCACCACCGCAATCAAATTCCCACGCCCATTACCATTGACATCTTTCACCCCCTCATTTTTGAAGATAAAGGGCGCATGATCGGCGGTGTTGGGTGGGATTTGCAATTCGAGCTCTTTTTTCAACGAGGGCACCATGATTTTGCTCCCCAGTGGGATTGAGGTGAAAAATACGGGCACTTCAATGTAAATATCATTCCCGCGCCGCACAAAATGTTCATCTTCCCCCACAACAGCTTCCAAATACAAATCCCCACGCATGCCCTGTTGGTATTCATTGCCCCGCCTAGCCACGCGGATACGATTTTGCGCATCAATGCCCTCGGGCACATCTAGGCTAAACTCCTCTTGTTGGATCATAAAACCCTGTCCCTTACACGAGTCGCATTTTTCTTTGACAACCTGCCCCCTGCCTTGGCAGTGCGGGCATGTGCTTGCCAAAGTCATAAAACCTTGCTGGATAAAGCTTTGCCCCTTGCCATGGCAGTGTGGGCAAGTTTGGGTTTTGCCCTCCTTAGCCCCACTCCCCTGACATGCCCCACACCATGCCTTAAAATCAAGCTTGATATTTTTTTTACACCCAAAGATGGCTTCTTTAAAGCTCAATTCTAAGGGCATCAACAAGTCTTTGGGGATTTTGGATTGTGGCTGGCGTTTGCCAAACCCAAAGGCATTGGAGAAAAGGGAATCCTCCCCAAACAAATCCGCAAAAATATCGCCCAAATCGCCAAAGCCCCCCATCCCACGCCCCTCTAAACCTTGCTTGCCATAGCGATCGTAAATTTGGCGTTTTTGATCATCTGCCAACACACTATAAGCTTCGCTGATTTCCTTAAACTTCTCTTCAGCTTCCTTATCGCCCAAGTTGCGATCAGGGTGGTATTTCAAGGCTAATTTTTTATAGGCTTTTTTGATGCTCTCTTTATCGGCGGTGCGCTCCACGCCTAGCATCTGGTAGTAATCCAAAGACTCCAAAATAACCTCTCTGCATTGGTGTTGAAAAAAAGCATTCTACTTTAAAAAGATTGATTTAGCATTAAAGCTAGCCATGATAATTGGGGGCTTCTTTGGTGATATCCACATCATGCACATGCGACTCTCTTAAGCCTGCTGGGGTGATCTGCACAAATTGGGCGTTTTTGGTTAGGGTGGGGATGTCCTTAGCCCCTAGATAGCCCATTGAGGAGCGCAGACCCCCCACAAGCTGGTAAATGATGTCCGCAATCTTGCCCCGATAAGGCACACGCCCCTCAATGCCTTCAGGGACTAGCTTTTCAGCAGCCAAGCCCTCTTGAAAATAGCGATCGCCACTCCCCTTACTCATCGCCCCAATGCTGCCCATGCCCCGATAGCTCTTATACTGCCGACCCTGGTAGATCAGCGTATCCCCCGGAGACTCCTCAGTGCCCGCAAGCAAACTCCCAATCATCACACAAGATGCCCCCACTGCCAAAGCCTTAGCCACATCGCCGGAATACTTGATCCCTCCATCGGCAATGATGGGGACATCATGCTGGCGCGCCTCTTGGTAGCAAAAATCCAGTGCGCTCATCTGGGGCATCCCCACCCCGGCTACAATGCGGGTCGTGCAAATGCTCCCCGGACCAATCCCCACCTTCACCGCATCCGCTCCGGCGTTGATCAAATCTTTTGTGGCTTGTGCGCTCACCACATTCCCCACCACCACATCAATATCTAACTCTTTTTTAATGGATTCCAAGGTTTTGATGATATTGAGCGAATGCCCATGCGCGCTATCTAAGACCAAGACATCGACCCCTGCCTTAACCAACGCCCTAGCCCGATCGAGTTGGTTAGCTCCCACAGCCGCCCCCACGCGCAAACGCCCCAAATGGTCTTTATTGGCTTGGGGGTATTCAATGCGTTTTTGGATGTCCTTAATGGTGATGAGCCCTTTTAAAATGTTGTTTTCATCGACTAAGGGGAGTTTTTCGATCTTGTGTTGGTGCATGATGGCTTGCGCCTCATCTAGGCTCACACCCGCATGGGCAGTTTTCAAGGGGGCTTTGGTCATCACTTCCTCCACCCGCTTACTCAAGTCATTTTCAAAGCGCAGATCGCGATTGGTCAAAATGCCAATGAGTTTCCCCCCCTTATCAATCACGGGCACGCCAGAGATTTTATAATTATCCGTGATGGCTTTTGCCTCCGCTAAACTCGCCTTGGCATGGATATAAATGGGATCGTGAATCACCCCGCTTTCACTCTTTTTAACCTTCAACACCTCTTGGACTTGCTCTTCAATCCCCATGTTTTTGTGGATGATCCCAATCCCCCCTAATCTTGCCATCGCAATTGCGCTTTGGTGCTCGGTTACGGTATCCATCGCCGCGCTCACAAAGGGGATATTCAAACTAATGCGCTTGCTAAGCCTAGAGATCACGCTGACCTCTTTGGGTAAGACCTCTGAATAACATGGGATCAACAACACATCCTCAAAAGTGAGTGCTTTACCGATGGTTTGCATGATTCTCCTTCTTAAAATGTCAAATTTAACTCCTGCTCCAAGCTAAAAGCCACATCTAAAATATCTTGTTCTCCAAATGCCCGCCCAATTAATTGCATGCCAATGGGTAGCCCCATCTTGTCCTTAGCCACAGGCAAGGAGAGAGCGGGCAGACCCGCTAAATTCACCCCCACAGTGTAAATATCGCTCAAATACATTTGTAAGGGGCTGGCATGCGCATTGAATTTGGGGGCTACGCTAGGGGCTACGGGAGCTAAGATCACATCGACCTCTTTAAAAATTTGGGTGTATTGCTGGGCGATGAGCGCGCGCACCTTTTGGGCTTTGAGGTAGTAGGCATCATAATAACCGCTACTCAGCACAAAATTACCCAACATGATCCGCCTTTTGACCTCCTCCCCAAAACCTTCGCTGCGGCTCAGGCTATAGAGCTCCTTAAGATTAGAGCTAGCAGCACGCCGCCCATAACGCACCCCATCAAAGCGGGCTAGATTGGAGCTCGCCTCAGCGGTGCTGATCACATAGTAAGTGGCGACATGGTGTTTGCTCTCCAGTAAATCAATGTGGATGCTCTCATGCCCCATCTCCTCCAGCAAATGCACGCTGTCATAATAAGCAATGGCAATGGACTCATCGGCTTCTTGCAAATAATCTTTGAGCACCCCGATTTTCAGGCGGCGATCCTTGTCTAAATTTTTAAAAGTGAGCGTGCTCTCTAGGGGTGTGCTAGTCGAGTCGCGTTTGTCTGCCCCACTAATGGCATCCAATAACAGCGCGCAATCCTCCACATTTTGGGTAATGGGCCCGATTTGATCCAAACTGGAACTATAAGCCACCAGCCCATACCGACTCACCCGCCCATAGGTGGGCTTAAGCCCCACGCACCCACAATAACTAGCGGGCTGGCGGATTGAGCCCCCCGTATCACTCCCCAAAGCAGCAATGGCAATCCCGCCTGCTACCGCACTAGCACACCCCCCCGAACTCCCCCCAGCCACACGGCTTAAATCTCTAGGGTTTTTCACCCCCCCATAGCAACTCGACTCGCTGGTGCTCCCCATAGCAAATTCGTCCATATTAGCCCGCCCAAAGGCACACATGCCATTTGCATGCAATTTGTCAATGACTCCGGCATGGTAGGGCGCAATATAACCTTGTAAAATCTGGCTTGCACAAGTGATCTCCCAACCCTTGACGCTGATATTATCCTTGATCAAAATGGGCACACCCGGAGCGCTGGGGGCATCTGGCGTGCCAATATAGGCATTTAATTCGGGTTTTTCATTAACTTTTTTGGCAATCTCTGAGGGGAGTTCTTCTAATTCAGAGGCGGATAAAGACATGGCTTGTTTGAGGGTGAGCATCAAATCTCCTAGAATTTTATTTAATCTTAGCAAAATAAGCTATGGGTTATCCTTTAAAATTTCTTGGGCTAGACTCTGAGGATCGATTTTTAAGGAGTGTTCCACTAGGGCAGTATCGCCATGCAAGACATACAAATCCCCCACTTCAAAACTCTTCAAACACACCCCCCCGCCCAAAAACTCCAATAACGCACTCCCCACACCCCCCATCAAATACGAATCGCTAAAGACATAAATTTTAGAATAACCGGGCAAAATTTCTTTAAGGGCACTATCTAAGGGCTTTAAAAAGCACAAATCCAACAAACCCACCTTTAAGCCCTCTGCCTCTAATAACTTCAAAGTTGCATACGCCCGCCCCACGCCATTACCATAGCCCACCAATAAGATTTTACCCCCCTCTTGAAGCCACTCACACTTGCCTAAAGTGTAGGGTTTAGCCCCAAACACCCCATCGGGGAGCAAAAACGCCCCTCTAGGGTAGCGAAAAGCGCAGGGACCTTGATTGTATTGGTTAGCAAAATAAATCGCTTGCTTTAAAGTGGCGTTATCCCTAGGGGCTAGTAAGACCATGTGGGGGATGGGGCGCAAGTAAGCGATGTCTAGCAACCCTTGGTGGGTTTCCCCATCCTCGCCCACAATCCCAGCGCGATCGATGGCAAATTTCACGGGCAAGGACATGATCCCCACATCATGCACGATCTGATCAAAGGCTCTTTGTAAAAAAGTGGAGTAAATGCTCACAAAGGGTTTAAAACCCTCTTTGGCAAGGGCTGCCATAGAAGTTACGGCGTGTTGTTCGGCAATGGCAACATCCCAAAATCTCTGAGGGTAGGCATCGATGAGTTTGCCAAGTCCGGTTCCCCCGGGCATAGCCGCTGTAACCCCCACGATCTTATCATCAAGGCTGGCTAATTCAAAGAGGGTGTCTGAATAAACCTGTGTGGGGCTCAAGGGCTTAGGAGCGCTTTTAAGACTCTGACCGGTTTTAAGATCAAAGGGACCCACGCCATGCCATTTTTCATATTTCCCCTCGGCGATTTTATAGCCCTTGCCTTTGGTGGTTTGGGCGTGGATGAGTAAGGGGCCTTTGGTTTCTTTGGCAATTTGGAAGGCTTGGGTGATTGCCTCTAAATTGTGCCCATCAATGGGGCCCAAGTAGCTAATGCCCAACTCCTCAAATAAAATCCCCGGGGTAATCAGCTTAAAGGACTCCTCAAAGCGGTTGGCTAAATAATTCACCCCATCGGGCATGGACTTTAGAATATTTTTGATTTTTTCACGCAAAGACTGGTAGAGCGGGCGCGCCATCAAATGGGACAGTGCATTGCTGATCGCCCCTATGGGTTTGGCGATGCTCATTTCATTGTCATTCAACACAATCACTAAGGGGTATTTGCGATCGCCTAGCTCATCTAAGGCTTCATAAGCTAGCCCTGCACTCAAGCTCCCATCCCCCACCATCACTACAGGCACATCATCAATACCCTTGAGCGCATAAGCCTTAGCCACGCCCACGCCCACAGAGATCGCTGTAGAGCTATGCCCGGCAATAAAATAGTCATAGGGCGATTCGCTAGGGCGCACGAACCCACTGATCCCCCCAGTTTGGCGCAAGGTGCTAAATGCCTCAAAACGCCCCGTTAGGAGTTTATGGGCGTAGGCTTGGTGGCTGGTATCAAAAATAAAAGGGTGTTTGTCTTTATCAAAGACATTGTGCATGCCCACAATAATTTCAATTGCCCCCAAAGAAGAACTTAAATGCCCGCCATTATGGCTAACCACCTCTAAAATGCGCTCCCTTAAAAGCACGCAAACCTTCTCAAGTTGCGCACTCTCCAGCCCATAGACTTCTAAATCTTTGAGAACACATTCCATATCAAACCTTTAAATTATCGAGCACGCTCTCTTTTAAATTCTTGTAACGCGCCATCAAATTCCCATCAATATTGCCTTGAGAACTGCTGATAAGCACCCCGCCCTTAGCGATCGCATCGCTGGGTTCTAGTTTGATTTTGGGTAGATCTTTGAGATTTTGGGATAAAAAGGGGTAATCTAGGGTATTGACCTTCACGCAAATATCCGTGGCATCCATGATGTTTTTTAAAAGCTCTTTAGCCAAAGCCAAAGCCACTTCTTGGCTTTTTTGCTCCACCTCTTTAACAATGACTTCTTTAGCAATCTCAACGGCGATTGCGCTGAGTTCCTTCTCTAAAGTTTCTAAATGGCTTTGGGATTGTTGCATGGTTTGATCGATGGAGGTTAAAGACTGCAAAAGATGCCTTTTTTCCTCATCAATACTAGCACTCAGATCGCCCCTTGCCTTTTGCTCGCCCTCACTAAAACCAATCTTGTAGCTATCCTCTCTAGCTTGTTGTAAGAGGGTTTGGCTCTCCTCTTGGCTCTTTTCAAATTGCATTTGGAGTTTGGCAAGTTGCCCGGAGAGTTCATCGGTTTTTTTGAGCAAGCACTCGATAAGATCGTTTTCTAGCTGGATGGAGCGTGTGGGGGGCTCTGGGGGTGGTGGG
>NZ_FZLB01000047.1:0-39573 GCF_900196775.1 Helicobacter bizzozeronii | reverse complement strand
ACACAAAACACCCGGGGGTTTAACTGCCCAAAATTTCATTCTGTATTCCTTGACATACTCTCCCATAACTAAAGTTAGGGGATTCTAGCTTTAGTGGAGATCGCGGCTTCAAGCAGGATAGCTCCGTTTGGAGTCTTACATTCCCTATTCCAAAGGTTGATGCCCCAACCCCAAGGGTATTACCCCTTGATTGCAACACAAATATTAGCACAGCCATGCTGGTGCTAGCCTTATATCCCCATAGCTAAAGCTAGGGGCTTTACGGCGTGGTTGGTAATTTCAGCTGTGCTAGAATTGGCGCATTCGCCGTTTGGGGCAGGAAATGACCTTGTGGGCGTTAAACACAAAGCCTTTCGTGTTAGTGTCCGTTGAGACGCTTTAGTTAGGAAGCCACTCCCTTTAGGGAGGGGTGTTTCACTCTATTGATATTAGACCTTTAGGCAGTTATGAGAAATTTATTCAGGACTGTATGGGTGTGGAGTGTATTTAGAGCACTTAAAATAGCTATTGCGCAGACGCAATCCAAATCCTAAAAAGGCAAAGCTGACTTTTCTAACGATCACGCCCGGATAAATCTTGTCCAAACTAAAAATATTTTAAATATTCTTCTTTAAAAAGCGTTTGCCCTCTAGGTTGGTGGTTTTCCCTAAGCTGTCTAAATACTCCAAGTAGGCGATTAAAAATTTGCGTGAGAGGGGCAGATGGGTTTTTAGGAGTTGGATATCTAGGCTGGGGTGTTCTTGGAGCAATTTTAAGATCAAATCCAGCACTTGTTGCAAAGCTTGGCTCTCCACAAAGACATTATGACTCAAACGCACCACCTTTTTAGCTTGGCAGAGGGCTTTTAAAGCCCGATCGCCCACTTGGCGATCCACATCAAGGGCATCATAGAGATTATAGGGGGCTTTAGGGGCAAATTGCCCTTGTTTGAGGAGGGCATAAAGCTTATCTTGAAGCTTTTCTTGCACCTTTTCTAAGATGAGTCCTTTTTGCACCCATAGCCCTTTTTGTTCCTCAATCTTGCCCTGATCTTGGAGGGTTTGGAAAGCGAGGGTGGCTAGGTGGGGACTAATATAGCTGTGTTTGTGGGCTAGGCTCTTAGCGCTCAACAAGGCTTGGGGGTTGTTTTGATAAATGTTGGCAATGGTGTGTGTTACGCTTTTTAAGGTGCTTTGTGGGTAGAGCACATATTCTTGGCAATCCACAACCACCCCGCTAACTTGGTGGGCAATCTCTAGGGCTTTGGGGGGTTTGAGTGCAAATCTTTGCAGACTAGAGAGCAGACCAAAGCCTTTTTTGTGCGCTTGGGCTAGAATGCTAAAGGCTTGAATCCAATCTTGGCGATCGAGGGCTTTGAGCAAGTCAAGCTTAATGGGTTTTTTGAGTAAATCCGTGATGGGGTTGAGAATCACAGCTGCCCCCCAAATGCGTTGTTGTAGGCTCACAATCCCCACATCGCCAAAGCAAGCGAAGATAGCTTGATCAAGCACCAAAGTCGCATAAGGGTATTGCAAAATCAAGACCTTTGCTTGGACTTTGAGCATGCCCATTTGCAAGCTGATACGCTGGTTGTGCTGGATTTCTAAGGCTTGGGGGGCTTTTAAAAGCTTGACATCCACACAATCAAAGCCACGCAAGTAACCCTTTGTGCTTACAAGCATGCCTATTTTGAGTTCCTCAGCCCTCACCCCTTGTAATTGCAAGGCTACGCGTTCATGCTGGTGTGCCTCTTGGATTTCTTGGGTGTGTTGGTGTAAGCTCTTAACCCCCACGACTCGATTTAAAGGGGCGATCCACACTTTGTCATGTTCTTTAATTGATCTGCCTAAAACACTCCCGCTCACCGCCACGCCCCGCCCAGGCAAGACAAACACCCGATCGATGTAGAGTCTAAAGAGATGATCTAGATCGTTGCCTTGTTTTCTTTTGCAAAAAGGGTAGCTCAATAAAAAACTTTTTAAGTCCTCTAGGCTCTGTGAATCGTAAATACTGCAGGTTAAAAGGGCTAAGATAGTTAATTGGTAGGGCTTAAGGCTGGCTTGGATATTCTGTTTTTGGACCTCCAAATCTGGGCATTTATCTGCCTTGCTTAAAACCACCACGCATGGAATCTTTAAAAAAGAGAGGATACAGGCATGCTCTAGGCTTTGGGCTTTGAGTCCCTCATGAGCATCGACCACCAATAAGCCCACATCGAGCCCAAAACTCCCCCCCACCATTTTAAACACCAAATCTTGATGTCCGGGCACATCAACAAAGCCCAAAGTTCTGGTCGCACTTTTGAGCGCACTAAAGCTTAGGTCAATGGTGATTCCGCGTTCTTTTTCATGCACGCTGGTATCCCCCTCAAAACCTGTAAGGGCTTTGATCAGTGCACTTTTGCCATGATCGACATGCCCACAAACGCCTAGCAAGAAGTATTCTGGCATTATTTTTCTTTGTAAATAGCACACCTGCCCGTGAGGCGTAAAATATCCCTCCCAAAGGTTTTGCCAATCACCTCATAGCGGGGTAATAAAATGGTGTCGCATTTGTTTGCTGCCATGGCTTTGTTGAGCAATAATTCGTAAATATGCGGATCGGAGGCATCATAGCGTATCTGTGCGCTCACAACAGGGCCCACATCAAAATCACTCGCATTAAAATGCATTGTGTATTGGAACATGGGCACTCTAGCAGCCACCACGGAAGAGCAACCCACAAACACCAGCACCAAAACACCCAAAACCCCTAAAAAGACCCTTGTATGCATGCTAACTCTTTTGATGATTTGACAAACACATTCTAACACAAAAAGAGCAGGACACACAAGACATTAGCGGTATGGATACACCACCCCAACAAATTGCACCCAGCCTTTAAAATAAATTTCATCATGGCACACATGCAAGGATAAATGTTGCCCACTGGGGGGGATCAACACGGCTTGATCCAAAGTGCGGTGCTTGAGATGGGCGGCAATAAACACCGCTGCCATGCCCGTCCCGCATGCCAAAGTGATGTCCTCAACGCCCCTTTCATAAGTGGCGAGTTTGATTGTATGGGAATCTTGGATATAGGCAAAATTGACATTGGCATTAAAGCGTGTGCGTAAATCTTGCATCTGAGGGGTCTTGTGCGTGGGGATTTGGCTAGGGTGATCCACAAAATGCACCAAGTGGGGCACGCCTGTATCGATTAAATGCCAAGCTTGCCCCTCTAGCTCCAAGCTCTGAAGCCATGTATAATGCCCCAAATTGCTTTGCACCAAGGCTTGTTGCCCTTGTAATTCTTGGATTTCTACGCTAATGGCTTTAGAACTGCTGATAAAAGAGTGTTGCAAGGGGGCTAAACCCTGCATGTAGGCATAAAACGCCACGCACCGACTCGCATTCCCACACATGCTAGCCACGCTCCCATCGGCATTATAAAACTCCCATTCATAGGCATGGCTAGAGTGGGGCAATAAAATCACCAAACCATCTGCCCCAAAACCAGAATGGCGATCACAAAGCTTTTTAGCCAAACTGGATCGATCCTGCTTTGTAAAGTGGTGGGCGATCAAAAAATCATTCCCACTGGCGCAATATTTATGGAAAATCATCGCTCTCCTTTGTCTAGTTTGGGTATTATATAGCAAAAATCTAGGACTCCTGTGCGACCGGTGTATTTTTTCTGGCTGCTCTTTAGCATTGCTTTTTATTGGATGGTCTATCTGTATGAAGATTTTTTGATGGATTTACTCATCGCCGGTCTGCTCTGTGTCACCGTGTTTTGGCTCAAAGAGTTTTTTGATCGGCGCATGAATAATTTATTAAGCTCCCTGCTCTGCGTGCTGGCGTTGCTGAGTTGCCTTGTTATCCCCGTGTATTTCTTGGTTTATAAGAGTGCGGATTTTATCATGCATTTGAATTTGGAACGGGTTTCTTTCTTTGTGGAAAAATTTAAAGCCGATTTGCTGGTGCGTTTGGAGAGTTTCCCCGCCCTTAGCGAATACGCCCATAAAATCTTCACCAATATTTCTGCCCGTTCGATCATGTCCTATGTTTTGCAATTTAGTAGCGATATTGGTAAATATAGTTTGAAGTTTGCCAGCGATACGGTGATGGTGCTGGTGTTCTTGTTCTTGTGCTTTTTTTACGGGCAGACTTTTTACCAATATATCTTAGAGGTTTTGCCCTTTGAGAAAATCCAAAGCAGGGGCATTTTTAGAGAGGTGGCGGGCATTTTGCGTGTGGTGCTCTTAACCTCCATTA
The DNA here is from genome assembly GCF_900196775.1 of Helicobacter bizzozeronii. Classification (NCBI taxonomy): domain Bacteria; kingdom Pseudomonadati; phylum Campylobacterota; class Epsilonproteobacteria; order Campylobacterales; family Helicobacteraceae; genus Helicobacter; species Helicobacter bizzozeronii. The sequence goes on along the minus strand of NZ_FZLB01000047.1, from coordinate 35,338 downwards.
TCAATGTGGTCTTACAAGGTTTTGCCTTTGGAATCTTAATGACTATCTTTGGGCTTGATTGGCTCTCTTTAGGTATTTTATACGGGCTAGCCTCACTCATTCCTATCGTGGGTGGGGCTTTGGTGTGGGTGCCCGTTTCGTTATATGAAATGTATTTGGGGCAGACCACCCACGCGCTCATCATTGCGCTTTACTCGGTGATTTTGATCGGGGGCTTGATTGATAGCGTGATTAAACCCCTTTTAATTGGGGTGATTAAAGAGAGAGTGTTGAAAATCTCGCTCAAAATCAATGAGATTTTGATCTTTTTTGCCATCTTGGCAGGCATTAGCAAATTTGGGTTTTGGGGAATCGCGGTGGGTCCCACGATCACCGCTTTTTTTATTGTGCTCTTACGCGTGTATGAAAAATCCTTTATTAAGAAAAAGCCCTCTATGCTGCCGGCACAATCTGGGGGAAACCATAGGCAATGATGGTGATGGCAAGCCCCATGAGGATCACAAAGATCACGGAATACTTCACCGTGAATTTAAAGAGATCGGATTCTTTGCCACTCAAGCCCACCGCCGCGCAGGCAATGGCGATACTCTGTGGGCTAATCATCTTGCCTAAAGTCCCCCCCACGGTGTTAGCGGTGAGCGTGAGCACTTCGGGGATTTTTAAATTGCCCGCTGTGAGCTGTTGGAGCGATCCAAAGAGCAGGTTAGAACTGGTGTCACTCCCGGTAAGGAACACGCCAATCCAGCCAATGATGGGCGAAAAGAAAGTAAAGGCTTTGCCCGTGTGGGTGAGAGCTAAAGCCATAGTCGCCGAGATTCCGCTGTAATTGGAGACAAAGGCAAAGCTCAAGACCAATCCAATGGTTAAAATCGGGTAGCGCATCTCTTTGAGGGTTTCTACAAACACGCTAGCTGCCTCACTAGGCTTGACACGGAGCACAAAAACACTCAAAATTGCAGCGACAAAAATAGAAGTCCCCACGGTGTTGATCAAGGGCAATTTAAAGATCACCGGGATGGTCGCGCTCTTACCCTCTACCAAAAAGGGCACGCTTTTTAAAATCTTGTTGCTAATGCTTTCAAACTCAAAGGCAAAACTTGTAAAAGAGAACACCCCGTCTTTGGCAAACAGGGCTTTAAACCAAGGCTGAGTCCAAATCACAATGGTGATGATCAAAATGACAAAGGGTGCCCACGCCACAAAAACCTTACAGATATGGTGTTGTTGGTGGGTGGGCTGCACCTCCTGCCCGTCGCTTCTAAAAATATGCTTGGGTTGCCAAAATTTTAAAAAGATTGCTGTTACCACTAGGGACACAATGGCAGAGAGAATCCCGGGCAGTTCTGGACCTAGATAGTTTGAGCTCAGATATTGAGCAAGAGCAAAACTAAAGGCAGCCACAAATACGGCTGGAAAAGTTTCTTTGATCCCACGCACCCCGTCCATTAAAAACACGATGAAAAAGGGCACAAGTAAGCTGACAAAAAATAAGATTTTGCCCGCCATCGCGCTGATGGCTAGTGCGCTCACGCCCACTGCCCCAGCCATTGCCGTGATGGGAATACCCACCGCGCCAAAGGCAACCGGTGCGGTGTTGGCAATCAAACACAACCCAGCTGCATAGAGCGGATTTAGACCAAGCCCGACCAAAATTGCCGCCGTGATGGCTACTGGTCCGCCAAACCCAATCGCTCCCTCTAGAAACGAGCCAAAACAAAACCCGATCAAAATCACTAAAATGCGGTGATCGGGAGTAATGGACTGCACGCTCTCTTTGAGAATCTCAAAGTAGCCAGATTTGACAGAGAGTTTATAGAGAAAAATTGCGGCGATAATGATCCATGCAATGGGCCAAAGCCCGTATAAAAAGCCATAGACAAAACTAGCCCCCACCATGCCCATAGGCATTTTATAAACCCCTACAGCAATCAACACCGAAAGGGCGACACTCAAAAATGCCGCAACATGCCCTTTAAGTTTGAAAACAATCAAAGACATAAAAAAAAGCACAATGGGTAAGAGCGCTACTAGCGCGCTCAGCCAAATATTATCCAGCAAGGGGGCATAGACCTGATGCCATTCCATAAACTCTCCTTAATATTTACATAGCATTTAGTATAACATGATCAACAGAGTCCGCCTTTGATCTGCCACCTTTTAGGTCCTTGTGGGCGTGTGGGTTTGTAAAATAGCAACATTTGGCGCAAAACAGCGCGTGCCTGCAAAGCCCCTTAAGCCCTTCTTTTCTAAAAGACTGGCGAGCTCATAACCCATGCCCCCTAGTGCAAAAAGGCAGGCTTTGACCTCTTGAGGGAATTGGTCCAAATAGTCAAGCCCTAGGGGCGGGGGTTTGTTAGGCGTGGCACAAATGGGGCTGATGGTGCAAAAATGCGCCCCCAAATTAAGGGCTTGCAACACCTCCCTAGCGTTATGCGCACTGTAAAAAATTTGCAGATTTGCTGGGATGTGTGGAATCTCTAAAATTTGTGCGCCCTTGACATGCACGCCTTGAAAACCATGTTCTAAAGCCTTTTGGACACTGAGTTTTAAAGTGGGGAGGTTTAAAAAACTGGTGGTGTGGTGGGCATGGCAGGTTTTAGCAAATAAATCTAAGAGTTGTGCAGAGAAGTTAGCCCCCCTCAAAGCGGCTTTGTGGATGGTATGCGTCTGCAAGGTAGCCTGCAAAGTGGCTTGGAAAATTTGGGGATCGCTACTAAGTTGGGGGGTGATCCAATAGGTTTCTAAACTCAAATGCGCTTTTGGGAACTCTCTTTGAGCAGGGCGGACATGGATTTAGCGATAATTGCAAAAAAACCAAAGAGCCCAAAGACAAAAAGAGAAAAAAAGATCGCCACCATTAAACCAAATTCTTTAAACATAAAAAAGCACAGGATGCCACAAGCTAGAGCGATTCCCACAAACAACCCGGCAAAGAAATCTAAAATGGAAATGATCGTTTCTTTTTTCATAGCTTAAATTTTAGTGATCCGCATCGACTAAAACCGCGCCGGCTAGATAGACATAGGTTAAGATCATGAACACAAAGGCTTGCAAAATACCCATGAAGAAAAGCACCATGAAGGGCGCGATGGGGATAGCCCATGGCACGAGCAAGAGCATGATGAGCAAGAACATGTCATCGCCCTTGATATTGCCAAAGAGACGGAAAGAAAGCGAGATGATGCGTGAAAAGTGGGAAACAATTTCCACAGGGAGCATGATCGGAATCAACCACTTCACCGGACCCAAAAAGTGGCTAAAGTATTGGATCACCCCTTGGGTGCGAATCCCCTCAAAGTGGTAGTAAAAAAAGACAATGAGGGCGAGCACGAGCGTAAAGCTCCAATTGGCTGTAGGGGCTTCAAAGCCGGGGATAATGCCAATCATGTTGCAATAAAAGACAAAGAGGGCAATGGTGCCCGCTAGAGGGAAGTATTTACGGGCTAACTCCTCTCCGATCACATCTTTAGCCACATATAAAATCCCTTCAATGGTGGCTTCATAGATGTTTTGCAACCCAAAGGGCACCATTTGCAATTTTTTAACCGCCATTTTGCTAATCACTAGGGTAAAAAGCGCACACACGATCGTGTAAAACCCGATGATAAAATTATGATCGGTGCTGATAAAACCTGCAAAAGTAAAAAGCCGATGATCCATGTTCTCTCCCAAAAATTAATTAGACGGGGTGCGCCCTTTCTCAATGGTCGCTTGGCATGCCTGCATTAAAATCCCCTTGAAGGCTTTTTGTTCCAACACACTAATCCCAGCGATGGTCGCCCCCCCGGGGGTGGTGATAGCCTCGATGATCTCTTGAGGGTTGTGTGTTTCTAAAAGTTTAGCAAAGCCGGTAAAACTTTGCGCCACCAGTTTAGAGGCTTGCTCTTGACTCAAACCCGCACACACGCCAGCACTAATCAAGCCCTGAGCCCCCATACCCAAGAAGGCTAAAACACTCCCATTAGTCGCCAAAGAAGCATCTAAGAGAGCTTCGCTCTCCACCTCCACGACCTGCCCCAAACATTCTAAAATTATCCGTGCCTCGTCTTTTTGGGTGCTGGGCGCATACATCGTGGTTGCTGAGAGGGCATGGGCAGCAGCAATATTGGGCATGCACCGCACATAATGCGCGCTTTGCAAATGGGCTTGCAAGCTAGGCACGCCCACCCCCGCCAAAAGGCTAATCACCATGTGCGCCTCGCCCTCATATCTTAGGCTTTTGAGTCCATAGGGTTTAATGGCTAGCAACACGATACTATCTTGCACCTCTATTTTTTTGCCATGTGGGGGGAGAATCTCCACCTCAATGGGCAAGCTTTGCAAAAAGGGTAGGATTTTTTCGGGGTTTCTGCCCGTGATGTGGAGTTGGTAATTTTCTAGCCTAGAGGTATTTTGCGCCAAACCTTTTAAAAGGGCTTGCGCCATGCGCCCATAGCCCACCACGATTAAATTTCTCACTGGCTCTCCTGTGGGGTTTGGTAAAAGTTAGCGATTTTTTCAGAGATTTGGTACTCGGGGTATTTGGCATTATCTAAGATCACTTGTGCCATTAATTGGTCATCAAAATTAAAGACTAAGGGGGCTAAAAAATTAATGGTCGATTCTTTTAAGGGGTTTTGGATCACCATGATATTGGCAATTAAAATATTTTCTGCCTTGTCTAGGTTGAGCAAGACTTGCAGGGCAATGGGAATTTCAAATTCATAGGCACGCAAGGCAAAGGGATTGACTAGGGTAAAGGTAGGTGTGGGAGAATCGGCGTTGCGTAGGCGCATAAAGACGGCATCAATTTTCTCCAAATCCATATGGGTTACATCCTCAAACCCTAGAATAGGGGATTTTACACTAAAAAGCATTCCAGCCCTTGAAAGTAGTTCGCAATAATCTAAACCGATTTTACCACAATCTAATAGCAAAAATCAATGTAGTATCATGGGGGCGGATTTTTGGTATAATGGGCTTTTTACAGCAATTAAGGAGAATGATGCGTGTCTTTTGGTTTAGTTTAGCATGTGTGGTGTTATTTTTAGGGTGCACGAATAAGAAAAAAGATGCGATTTATAACCGCCCGGCGATTTTTTGGTATCAAGCGATTTTCCGCGAAATTTTGTTTATGAATTTAGAAACAGCGGACAATTATTATTCTTCTTTGCAAAGCGAGCATATCAATTCGCCCTTAGTGCCTGTGGCAATGTTGGCTTTAGGGCAGGCGCATTTGAAAAAGAAAGAGTTTGTGTTAGCAGAATATTATTTTGATGAATACATCAAACGCTTTGGTAATCCGGAAAATATTGACTATATCAAGTTTTTAAAGCTCCAGTCGCGCTACTATGCCTTTAAAAATCACAGCAAAGACCAAGAGTTCATGTCTAACACCATCGGCATGCTCAATGAATTTGTAGATAAATATCCTCATAGCCGTTTTATCGATCAAGTAGAATACATGCAGGTCAAGTTTATTTTGGGGCAAAATGAACTCAACCGGGCGATCGCCAATGTCTATAAAAAACGCCACCAAAAAGAGGGGGTGAAGCGTTATTTGGGACGGGTCGATGAGGTCTTAGAAAAAGAAACAAACCCCAAGAAATCTCACATGCCTTGGTATGTGGCAATGTTTAACTGGTAAGGATGAAGATGACAGAAAAGTTCCCAAGTATTGTGCCCGTAATCGTGGAAGAAGAAGCTTTCATGTATCCGTTCATGATCGCGCCAATTTTTATCAACAGCGAAGCCAATATCAAGGCGGCTAACAAGGCGAGTAAAGAGAAAAACGACTTAATTTTTGTGAGTTGTGCTAAAAATGGCGATCGGGTGGGGGAGGATAAATTTTACGATGTGGGCGTGATTGGCTCGATTGTGCGTAAGGTTGTTCTGCCAGATAACCGCATGAAAATCTTGTTTCAAGGCATTTGTAAGGGCAAGGTCTTAGCCATTGAATCGCATGACCCCCTAGAAGCAATGGTCGATGTGATCACTTACCACGAATACGACACCGACAAGATCAACGCCATCATTGAGATTTTAAAAGAAAAGGTCGCCAACCTTGCCAATATCAGCCAATTTTTCCCCCCCGATTTGTTGAAGGCAGTAGATGATAATAGCGATCCTAACCGCATTGTGGATTTGGTCGCCTCTGCCTTGCGCCTCAAAAAAGATCAGTCCTATAAGCTCTTTGCTAATGACAATACCGAAGAGAGACTCTTAGACCTCATCGACTTGGTGATGGAGGAGATCAAAACCCAAAAACTCCAAAAAGAGATCAAGAGCAAGGTCCATAGCAAAATGGAGCAGGTCAATAAGGAGTATTTTTTAAAAGAACAGCTCAAGCAGATTCAAAAAGAGCTAGGGATTGACAAACAACGCGATGAGGAAATCCAAGAATACACCAAAAAACTCCAAGAGATCGAACCCTTCATCACCAAAGAAATCCACAAAGAGATCAAAAAACAGATTGAACGCTTGAGCCGAATCCATCAAGATAGCTCGGATGTGGGGATTTTGCAAAATTACATCGAATGGGTCTTAGATATTCCCTTTGGGCAATACAGCCAAAAGAAACTCTCCATTAAAGATGTTGAAAAACAGCTAGACTTGGATCACTATAGCCTAGAGAAACCTAAAGAGCGCATTGTAGAATATTTTGCCACGATGGAGCTTTTGCGCTTACGCCAGCAAGAGAGCAAAGAGAGCAAGGGCACGATTTTATGCTTTTATGGACCTCCGGGGGTGGGTAAGACCAGTCTAGCTAACTCTATTGCTCGGGCAATGGAGCGCCCACTAATCCGCATCGCACTAGGAGGCTTGGAGGATGTCAATGAACTTAGAGGGCATCGGCGCACTTATCTAGGCTCCATGCCCGGACGCATCGTGCAGGGCTTAATTGAGGCTAAAAAAATGGATTGCGTGATGGTGCTCGATGAAATTGACAAGGTGGATAAGAGCATGCGGGGTGATCCGGCTAGCGCGTTGCTCGAGATTTTAGACCCCGAGCAAAACACTAATTTTAGGGATTATTACACGAATTTTAATATCGATCTCTCCAAGATTATTTTCATCGCCACCGCTAATGATATTGCCACAATCCCCGCCCCCTTACGGGATCGCATGGAATTTATCGCCGTCTCTAGCTACACCCCTCAAGAAAAAGAGCAAATTGCGCTCAATTACCTCATCCCCCAAGAGCTCAAAAAACACGCCCTAAGCCCTAGTGAGGTGGTCTTAAGCCTAGAGTCGGTTAGACTTTTGATTGAAAAATACACCCGAGAAGCCGGGGTGAGGGGGCTTAGGCGCGCCATTGCGGCGATCATGCGCAAATGCGCCAAAAAGATTTTACAAGCCAATGAGGACAAACCCCAAAGCAAGCGGGGCAGAAAACGCAAGATTGTCATTGAACCGACCAATATCCCCGATTTCTTAGACAAGATTGTTTTTGAAATCGACCCCATTGACAAAGAAGATGCGATAGGTATTGTCAATGGTTTGGCTTGGACAAGTGTGGGGGGCGATGTACTCAAAATTGAGGCGATTAAGATTAAGGGCAAGGGGAATCTCAAGCTCACGGGGTCTTTGGGCGAAGTGATGAAAGAATCGGCTTATATCGCCCATTCGGTGGTGAAAACCCTCTTAGATGACGAGGTGTTGATCCCCAAAAAGAAAAAGACTAAAGAGAAAGAAAACCGCATTTACAATCTCTACGACATCCACTTGCATGTGCCCGAGGGGGCAACGCCCAAAGATGGACCCAGTGCGGGGATCACGATGGCTACTAGCATCGCCTCTATTTTATGCGATAGAAAAGTGCGCGCTGATGTGGCAATGACAGGCGAGCTGACCTTGAGCGGGCGGGTTTTGCCCATCGGCGGACTGAAAGAAAAATTGATTGCCAGCTTCAAGGCGGGCATTAAGATCGCCTTGATCCCTGAAAAAAATTACACAAAAGACCTCAAAGACATCCCCCAAGAAGTCCAAGACAACATGGAGATCAAAGCCGTGCAGACGATCCAAGATGTCCTCAATGTGGCTTTGGTGAATCATTAGTGCAAATTGGTATCATTGGGCTAGGCTTGATGGGGGGCTCAATGGGGCTAGCCTTGCAAGAAGTGCGCACCCAGTTGCCCATCAAGCGTATTTTAGGCTTTGATAGTAACCCCTTGCACGCCCAAATGGCTTTGAGCTTGGGGCTGGTGGAAGAATGCCTAGATTTTGCCAGTATCCAAGCTTGCGAGGTGCTTTTTTTAGCCATCCCGCTTGATGGGATCGTGCAGGTGTTGCAAAACTTAAAGCCCGCCCCCCACACCACGATCATTGAGATTGGCGGGGCTAAAGAGGAGATTATTAAAGCCATTCCGCCAAATTTACGCTCCCAAGTGGTGGCTAGCCATCCGATGTGTGGGACGGAGTTTTATGGACCCAAAGCCGCCCTTAAGGGCTTGTATCAAAATAAAATCGTGATCTTAGTGGATTGCCAGCATTGCGCACCAGAACATTTAGAGAGGGCTAAGGATATTTTTAGCGCCATTGGCATGCAGATGGTCAAAATGCAAGCCCATGATCACGATCAACACATCGCTTTAATTAGCCATTTGCCCCATGTGCTCAGTTATGCCCTCGCTAATGTCGTTCTCTCCCAAGAGAGCCCGCAAAATATCCTCTCTTTAGCCGCTGGGGGGTTTAAGGACATGAGCCGTCTGTCTAAGAGTTCGCCCACCATGTGGCGCAGTGTTTTCAAACAAAATCGCAAGCGTGTGCTAGAAGCCCTCAATTTGGCTTTAACAGAGCTCCAGCACGCCCAAAATTTGCTAGAAAACCAAGATTGGGATAACCTAGAGGCGTGGATGGCACGGGCAAATTGTTTGCAAGAATTTATGTAGGGGGTGGCTATGGAAGCCCAGTTGATGAAACTTGCCATTGAAACTTATAAAATCACCTTGATGATCTCCTTGCCTGTGCTCTTGGTGGGCTTAGTGGTGGGGCTTATTGTGAGTATTTTCCAAGCCACCACACAAATTAACGAGATGACCCTATCCTTTGTGCCTAAAATCCTCGCCGTGATCGCGGTGATTATCTTAACCATGCCTTGGATGCTCAACATGCTTTTAGATTATACCACCACGCTTTTTAAGCTCATCCCCAAGATCATTTCCTAAATGCTTGAGATAGATTTTTCCCAGTATTCCAGCGTGAAGATTGGGGCTAAAATGCGTCTCCAACTCCTCAAAGAATGCAAGGATTATGGGGGCGTGCAAATGGTGGGCTTGGGTAATAATCTTTTAGTCTCCCCCCAAGCATGTAATTTGGCGATGTTGGATCGTTGTTTTGACTACATAGACGATCGGGGGAGTTTTATTGAAGTGGGGGCAAAAACCAACGCACAAAAGCTTTTTGGCTATTTTAGAACGCATAATTTAGGGGGGCTAGAGTTTTTAAGCGCACTGCCCGGGAGTGTGGGCGGATTGCTTAAGATGAATGCGGGCATGAAAGCTTATCAAATGAGCGATGTTGTGTTGCAGGCAAACATTAATGGGGCATGGCTAGATTCAGAGCCATTAGGTCTAGCCTATCGTTCTAGCGCATTTGAGGGCGTGGTCTTTGGGGTGCGTTTGCAAAAGATACAAGGTTTTAAAGAAAGCGTTTTACAAGAGTGCAAACACATGCGCGCTCACCACCCCAAAAAACCCAGTTTTGGGAGTTGCTTTAAAAACCCCCCTGGGGATTTTGCTGGCAGACTCTTAGAGGCGGTGGGGATGAAGGGTTTTAACTTGGGGCGGGTGGGTTTTTCAGAAAAACATGCTAATTTTTTAATCAATTTAGGGGGGGCGCATTTTGAGGAAGCCCTAGATTTGATCGCCCTAGCCAAAGAGCGGGTTTTTAACGCTTTTGGGATCATCTTGCAAGAAGAGGTGTGTATTTTAACTTAACTAGGAGGTTTGTATGCGTAAGGCTAAGTTTTTGCTCCGTTGTGATGGAATAGGGGTGCGGGATTTGGAGGAATTAGGGGCGCATTTTGATGTGCTCGATGTGTTGCAACATTACCAGGATCACACCTTAGATCGTTGGCTCGATTCTAGGGGTTATGAGAGAGAGTTAATGTTAGTTAGAGAAATCAACGCCACAGAGCCCCTTGAGATTGCCTATGCGCTGTGTGGGATTTTTGGGGTAGAGGCAGATAAAGAAAGTCTGCAGGCGATCTTGCGCCAGCAAGAGCACATTGCCCAAAAGCATGAGGAATTAAAGCTCTATCAAGACCAACAACAAGCCCTCAAAGAGATCATCTTAAAATGCGCACCCCCGGCTCTCCCCCTGTTCAAGGACTACATTAAAGCTTACGCTGATCTCAAAGAGCAGTTTTTTAGTGCCACTCACCTAGAGGACGCACGGACTATTTTGCGCCAACTGCGCCAAGATTATGCGGAATTGCTGGAGATGGACAAGAGGGGAATTGTGGATGTGTTGTCTGCAAGGGCTGGAATATCTGTGTTGGCGTTTTTATTGTGGCTGTGTGCTGGCGTATCTTTGTGGAATCGCTGGGATATGTTAAGGCAGTTGCTATATCATGGGAATAAAAACATATTTTTTCGTAGTTTTAAAGGTTTTGCTGAACTTAAAACCCTCACAATCCCTAGAAATGGCAAGGTGCATGCATTTGAAAAGGCGGCTGTGGTTTGTGTAAGCATGGATGGAATCAGTAGCGGGGGAAGAAACGATTACACCATTAAGCTTTATGACATCCAAGCCAATCAAGCCATCTCATCAAAAGACGGACAATATCTTTTTCCATTCAAGGGTAAGGATGCCGGTGGCGATTTCTGTCTCCTCAAGGGTGCAGTAAAGATCGATTATAGAAATGAAAGACCAAGCCAAGACACCACCCTAACCTACATAGAAATCGAGCCCTAAGCCCTTTTCACCACAAACACCACCGCCACAGCAAACCCGCGATCGTGGCTAATACTCAGATAGAGGCTGTTTATGTTAAATAGGGCTTGTTTGGCTGGGCTTAGGGCGATGAGGGGTGCGCCCAAAGGATTTTTAGAAAGTTGCATGTCTAAAAAGTTTAGCTGAGAGCCAATACCCACACCCAAAGCCTTAGCGCATGCCTCCTTAGCCGCCCAAGCTCCTGCTAGACTGGCAGGTTTGCTAAAAAGTTCTTGTTCTTGTGGGGATAAAAAGCGATTCAAAAAGTGTTGCTTGAAACGCGCCACACTCCTAGTGATGCGCTCAATGCTGACTAGATCAATGCCAATCATTGGATCACAAAGTCGGTAAAAAAGACATTTTTAATAAAACCATCGATGAGAAAGCTATTGATATTGCTCCTAATTTCTTCCTTGAGCTTGTTTTTACCCTTAAGCGTGATGATCTCCTCATAGGATTTGGAGGATAGAATTTCAATGATGGTGTCTTTGATCGCCGTTTCTTTTGCCTTGATCTCTTGTAATAGTTTGGGATCGCTCAACTCTAAACTAATGCTCGTTTTGAGATAACGGCGACCATTATTGCTGATCAAATTCACCACAAAAGGATCGCTTAAGGGGAAGAGAGGCCCTAAAGACAGATAATCTGAAGATTTGACCATCAAATCCGATCCGCCTCCATTTTCATCGATCTTGCTAGCCTCTCTAATTTGCCTTGCCTTGTTGGTTGTCATGCCTTTTTTATCATCCTCATGCCCTGCATTCTTATTGAGCAATAACATGGCGATCACGCCGACCAAGATCAGCATCACCAAGATCGCACCCACAACTACAAATAAAATCGCCTTGCTTTTTTTAGGGGCCTTAGCATCATCTGCCATTCATTTTCCTTTTAAAATATAGTAACTCAAGCTGGTTTTGCCAAACTTTCTTTGCTTTATTATACTAAAGCTTGGGGGGTTTGTGCCCATATGTTCGCTGCTTTGGTGCTCTAAGATGATCAAAACCCCATGTTCTAAAGCCCTTGTTAAATCAAGTTTTTCTAAAAGCTCCCAACACAGCGGGTAAAGGTTGGACTTAAAGGGGGGGTCTAAATAGAGGATGAGCAAACCTTGGAGCTCTAAATGGGCTAAATGGGTGGGCAGGAGTTGGAAAGCATCGCCCAAATAACTTTGTGCCCTTAGAGATTGCAAGCGCGCTTGGCAGAGCTGGATATTTTGTTGCAAAACTTTAAAGACAAGCGGGTCTTTTTCAAAAAAAAGGGCTTGGTGCGCCCCTAAGCTCAATGCCTCTAGCCCCATGCTCGCACTGCCCCCAAAAACCTCCACAAAGCTACTCTTGTGGATACTGGTCCCCAGCACATTGAACACCGATTGCTTGATGATCGCTTTTGTGGGGCGGGTGGTGGCTTTGGGGGGGAGGTGCAAAGACAAGCCCTTAAGTGCCCCGCCTAAAATCTTCAATAAGGGGGTTTGCATTATTGGCGGTAATCTTGGATCAAAGCCAAAAGCTTATGGGTATATTCTTGCAATAAAGCTTGGACTCGGCTTTCTAAACTTTGGGTTTGGGCTTGATCGCCATAAAAGGCGTGGAGCTTTTCTAAAAGCTCGCCTTGGGTAAAGGGGGTTAAAATGTAGGCATTGGGATCAGACCCGATTAAACAAGTCGCCTTGTAGGGGTTTTTCACCACATGATCGCTCACAATAAAATCGCAACTCTCTAGGGGGTATAAAAAATCTTGCAAGTATTGCTCTAGCACACGCTTTAAGAGCAAAGAGTGGCAATCCAAAAAAATTTTCATCTTTAGCTCCGTTTTGCTAGAACTAAGCTATTATTACATGTCTTGGGTTTATTTCTGCTTTTAAGGGGTTGTATGCAGCATATCCGCAATTTTTCCATCATCGCCCACATCGACCATGGCAAGAGCACCTTAGCTGATTGCTTGATCCAAGCTTGCAAGGCTTTAAATGTGCGGGAGATGACCAGCCAAGTTTTAGACACCATGGACATTGAAAAAGAGAGGGGGATCACAATCAAAGCCCAATCTGTGCGCCTCAATTATCGCTATCAAGGGCAGGACTATATTTTAAATCTCATAGACACCCCCGGGCATGTGGATTTTAGCTATGAGGTCTCCCGATCCTTGCATGCGTGTGAAGGCGCGCTCTTGGTCGTGGATGCCACTCAAGGCGTGCAAGCCCAAACCATCGCCAATGTCTATATCGCCCTAGATAACCATTTGGAAATTTTACCCGTGCTCAATAAAATAGATTTGCCCAGTGCTGAGATAGAGGCGGTGAAAGAGGATATTGAGGACACCATCGGGCTAGATTGCAGCGAGGCTAACTGCGTGAGTGCTAAGACCCACTTAGGCATTAATGAGCTACTAGAGACCATCATCACCAAAATCCCCCCCCCAAAGGGCGACAAGCAAGCCCCCACAAAGGCATTGATTTACGACTCGTGGTTTGATAATTATTTAGGGGCTTTGGCTCTTGTGCGTCTAAAAGAGGGGCGACTCTGTGTTAATCAAGAGGTTTTAGTCATGGGCAGTGCTAAGATCCACCAAGTGCTAGGGCTTTACTACCCCAACCCCCTACATAAAATCCCCACAAACTCCATTGAATGCGGGGAAATTGGGATTGTGTCTTTGGGCTCTAAAAACCTAACAGACATCGCTGTAGGCGACACGATCACGGATGCTAAAACCCCCACACCCACACCCATAGAGGGCTTTAAACCCGCCAAGCCCTTTGTCTTTGCTGGGCTTTACCCCATTGAGAGCGATCAATTTGAGGAATTACGCGAGGCATTATTAAAACTACAACTCAATGATGCCTCCTTGCAATTTGAGCCAGAAAGCAGCGTGGCTTTGGGTTTTGGTTTCCGTGTGGGCTTTTTGGGCTTGTTGCACATGGAAGTCATTAAAGAGCGTTTGGAGCGGGAGTTTAATTTAAACTTGATTGCCACTGCCCCCACAGTGCTCTATGAAGTGCATTTGACGGATGGGCAAATTATCAGCGTGCAAAATCCTAGCCAACTGCCCGCTGAAAACACCATCGCTAGCATTAAGGAACCCTATGTCAAGGCAAGTATCATCGCGCCCAGCGAGTATTTAGGCAATTTGCTAGGCTTGCTCAACAACAGGCGGGGGGTGCAAGACAAAATGGAGTATTTGAATCAAAACCGCGTGATGCTCACTTATGATTTGCCCAGTAATGAAATTGTGATGGATTTTTATGATAAGCTCAAATCTTGCACGAAGGGGTATGCCAGCTTTGATTACGAGCCCATCGGCTATCAAGAGGGGCAATTAGTCAAGCTAGATGTTCGGGTGGCTAATGAGGTCGTGGATGCGCTCTCTATCATTGTGGATCGCTCTAAAGCCTATGAAAAGGGTAAGGCATTAGTAGAGAGCATGAAGACTTTGATCCCGCGCCAACTTTTTGAAGTGGCTTTGCAAGCCAGCATTGGCAATAAGATCATCGCTAGAGAGACGATCAAATCGGTGGGCAAAAATGTTACGGCAAAATGCTATGGGGGCGACATCACCCGCAAACGCAAACTCTTAGAAAAGCAAAAAGAGGGCAAAAAACGCATGAAAGCCATAGGCAAGGTCCATCTGCCCCAAGAAGCGTTTTTGGCGATCTTAAAGGTGGATTAATCTATGCACCCCATTTTAAAATACAAGCCTTCTTTAAGCCAGTTAAGATTAGTATCACCCCATAAGAGGAGACCATGATCATCACCACAACAACACAGATAATAGGCTCTACCCCGATTTTTAAATTCACTAGCCCGCATTACCCTATCCCAAAGGATTCGGTGATCTATGCCAAATTAGAGTATTTAAACCCGGGTGGGAGCATTAAGGATCGCTTGGGGCAATATCTCATAGAGGAGGGGTTCAAAACGGGCAAGATTACCGCTCAAACAACCATTATTGAGCCCACAGCAGGCAATACGGGCATTGCCCTAGCTTTAGTCGCCCTAGAGCACCAGCTAAAAACTATTTTTGTTGTCCCCGAAAAATTTAGCCTAGAAAAACAACAAATCATGCGCGCTTTAGGCGCAGGAGTGATCAACACGCCCACCAATCAAGGCATTAAGGGCGCGATTGCCAAGAGTAAGGAGTTAGCCCAGAATATCCCTAATAGCTACCTGCCCCTGCAATTTGAAAACCCGCTCAACCCCCAAACCTATTACCACACCCTAGCCCCTGAGATTTTCCAAGAATTAGGCACAGGGCTTACCAGCTTTGTAGCAGGAATTGGGAGTGGGGGCACTTTTGTAGGCGTGGCTCAATATCTCAAAGAAAAAATCCCCTCTTTGCGCCTGATTGGGGTAGAACCCGAAGGCTCGATTTTAAATGGAGGAGAACCCGGACCCCATGAGATTGAGGGCATTGGGGTAGAGTTTATCCCCCCATTTTTTGCAGACTTAGAGATCAATGGTTTTGAAACCATCACCGATCAAGAGGGCTTTGATTGCACTAGAGAGTTGGCTAGAAAAAGTGGCTTATTAGTGGGGAGCTCCAGTGGGGCGGCTTTTGTGGCAGCACTGCGTGAGGTGCAACGCCTCCCAAAGGGCAGCCAAGTTTTAACCATCTTCCCGGATATGGCGGATCGTTATCTCTCTAAGGGTATTTATCTATGAAAAAAGGAAGTAATATGCGCATGCAAACAAAACTCATCCATGGAGGCATTAGTGAAGATGAGGTAACTGGGGCGGTGAGCGTGCCTATTTACCAAACTTCCACCTACCGCCAAGAGGGAGTGGGTCGCCCTAAGGGCTATGAATACTCCCGCTCAGGCAACCCCACGCGCTTTGCCCTAGAGGAGTTGATCGCTGATTTAGAGGGCGGGGTGAAGGGCTTTGCTTTTGCCTCTGGGCTGGCTGGAATCCATGCAGTCTTTTCTCTCTTGCAACAAGGCGATCATGTCTTACTGGGTGATGATATTTATGGGGGGACTTTCCGCCTCTTTGATAAGGTGCTCACTAAGAGTGGGCTTACTTATAGCATTATAGACACCAGCGACACCTCTCAAATAGAAAAGGCGATTCAGCCCAAGACTAAAGCCCTTTACTTAGAAACCCCCAGCAACCCCCTACTCAAAATCACCGATCTCAAACTCTGTAGCAAGATCGCCAAAGCGCATAACTTGCTGACTATTGTGGATAACACCTTTGCGACTCCCTATTATCAAAATCCCTTATTGCTAGGCGCGGATATTGTGGTGCATAGTGGCACCAAATACTTAGGCGGGCATAGCGATGTAGTCGCTGGGCTTGTAACCACTAATAGCCAAGACTTAGCCACAGAGATCGCCTTTTTCCAAAATGCCATCGGGGGGGTGCTAGGACCTTGGGATAGCTGGTTACTCCAGCGGGGCATTAAAACCCTCGCTTTACGCATGCAAGCCCATCAAAAAAATGCCCTCTGTGCGGCTGAGTTTCTACAAGCACACCCCAAAGTGCAAAAAGTCTATTACCCCGGTCTGCCCACCCACCCCAACCACACGCTGGCTAAAGAACAAATGCGCGGGTTTGGTGGCATGCTCTCTTTCACGCTCAAAGATGATAACAAGGCAATCCTCTTTGTGGAAAGCCTGAAATTATTCATCTTAGGCGAGAGTTTGGGCGGGGTGGAGAGTTTGGTGGGCGTGCCCGCTTTGATGACCCATGCGAGCATCCCTAAACAACAGCGCGAGGCTGCAGGGATTAGAGATGGCTTGGTGCGCCTCTCAGTAGGCATTGAGGATAGCCAAGATTTGTTAGAGGATTTAGAGCAAGCTTTTGCTAAATTAAATTAAATTAAAAGGAGCAAAACATGAAAATGAATGTCGAAAGTTTCAATTTAGATCACACAAAAGTTAAAGCCCCCTATGTGCGTGTAGCCGATCGCAAGAGGGGCGCACATGGCGATGTGATTGTCAAATACGATGTGCGCCTCAAACAGCCCAACCAAGAGCACATGGACATGCCCAGTTTGCACTCTTTGGAGCACTTGGTCGCCGAGTTAATTCGCAACCACGCTAATTATGTGCTGGATTGGTCGCCTATGGGTTGTCAAACAGGTTTTTACTTGTTGGTGTTAAACCATGACAATTACCACGAAATTTTAGAACTCTTAGAAAAGACTATGCAGGATGTGCTCAAGGCAACAGAAGTGCCCGCGTGCAATGAAGTCCAGTGTGGCTGGGCAGCTAACCACACTTTAGAGGGCGCGCAAAATCTCGCACGCACCTTTTTGGCTAAACGGGATGAGTGGGCTGAGGTGGGGGTTTAAACACAAATGCTTTTGTGTGGGTCGTTTAACTAAACGCCCCCACCACTGCACTAAATACCGACTTAATCCCGCTAGCCACAGATTTAAGCGCACTACCTACGGCACTAATAGCCGATTTGATTCCACTCACCACGCTAGAAACAATGGACTTAGAGGCTTCAGCGATTTTTTGCCCTACCGCCGAGCCTGCCATGTAACCTAAAGTTGCGCCTATAAAACCGCTCACAGCCATACCAATAGGTCCAAAGATTGCCCCAATCACCGCAAACGCCCACTCGCCAGCAGCGGCAAAAACAATACCCGCAATGGTGCTAAGAGCATTTTCATGCATTTTTTCGATCGCTTGCTCGCCCGTGATCTCGCCCTTGCCATATTTGTAAAGCACCTTAAGATTGTCTATGATGATATTTGCGGTTGCCACAAAGACATTCTTCAAGCCAAACGCTTTAGGCAAAATCCCCCTTTCAGAGGCGACCTTAATGGCGGCTGCCATAGCGGTTTTGGCACCTGTGTCCGCACCGCTAGTAATCGCCCTTTTTGCCATTTCTTGCGCCTTTTGTGCGGTCATTTTTTCCTTAGAAAAAAGATGCGAAAACACATCTATGCCTAGAGAAAATCCTGCACCATAAAGTGCGCTTTTGCCCGCCTCTTTGCCTATGCCTCTTACTAAATCCCAGTTATTGTAATCGTTATAAGTTTTTTGGGGGATTTTCCCCTCTTTTTGGGCTTTTTCTTGGAGTTCTTTAACTTCTTGTTTGCTTAGTGGTTGGCTAGTCGTGCCATCGGGGGCTTCTATTTTGTCGGTAACTTTAAGCCCTTGTTCCTCTAGTTGTGCCTTTTGCTCACTGGGGACTAATTTTTGTTGCCCCCGATAATCGCCCTTTTCAAAAAGTTCTTTTGTGCTCTGTGCGTCCTGCCCGTATTTAAGCTGGTGGCGTTGTGTTATCTTGCCCTCCCCATTTTTTACCACAATATCCACGCCATTTTTAGTGTATCTGCCCTCGGGTGTAAGCACCTCAGCTCGATACTGCGAACCCTTTGCAGCAGAGTTGAGATTAAACTGATTGGCATGCTGTTGCTCGGCAATCAAACCATCTAAATTGGGGTTTTGGCTAATCACGCCCTCGTTAGTGAGGAGCGCCTCTGCCATTTTATGGTTAGCCTCTTTAATGGCATTGTCTAGGCTATTGAGATAGGGCACTACCTCTTGGGTGGCTAGGTTCTGGGTGGCTTTGTGGATTTCACTGGCAAACCACTGCTCTTTGGTGCGTCCATTTCCTAGGGCTTTTTCTAAGGATTGCTTTTTTGCCTCATAAATTTTAACTTCAGCCTCTATCTCCTCCCTAATTGCCTTAGCATTGCTTTCGGGCAACTCTATTGCTAATTGCGCCTCAATGCCAGCTAGCCCGTCCTTTTCTTGCGCTTCTAAGAAACGCCCTAGAATTGCGCTAAAAGCATGGGCTTGCTCAGGGGTGAAGTCGGGCAAAAGGCTAGGCAGGGGGTTTAAAACAAGTTTTGTAGGTTGCATGGCTAGTCCTTTTTGTCGTAGTCAAGGGTTTGGGGTTTATTACGATTACCACTATCCGATCCAGACTGATAAAAACCATCAATAGTTTGCACTAAATTAAGCATGGTAGAAATATCGCTAAGTTCTCCAGCGTCGTATTCTGCACCCGCGTTTTTGTCCAAACGCACTAAAGCACGCACTAATTTTTCTCGCACATTTAAGCGGAGTTTTTCTCTGAGTTTTGAGCTGTGATAGCATTCTAAAGGATTTCTTGGTTCGTTGCCCCATCTGTAATTATCCGTTACTACACATTCTTTAACCCCACTTTCTCCCGCTGGTTGCAAGTGTAACTTCTTAGCTTGGATTCTAATGGCGTGGATTTTGGCGTGCATGGTCTTGGTGATGGGAGTGGTGGCTTTTAGAGCTTTTTGCAAGAAGTCAAGGTTTAGGCTTTTATTCTCAATAAAAGCTTCTTGCACGGCAAGCTTGACTAGGTTTTCTAAATCCGCTCCGCTAAAGCCCTCGCACGCTTTGGCAACGCTGGCTAGATTGAGGTTTTGGGGATTTTGGTGGCGTTTTTGTAAATGGATTTTTAAAATCTGTTCTCTCTCTTTTGCGCCGGGCAAATCCACAAAAAAGAGTTCATCAAAACGCCCTTTTCTTAAAAACTCAGGGGGAAAACGGGTGATGTCATTCGCCGTAGCCACGATGAAAACCATGCTACTTTTCTCCTCCATCCAAGTTAAGAAATGCCCAAATAGCCGCCTACTCACCTCATGCGCGCCCTCATTAGCCCCCATTCCGCTAAACGCCTTTTCAATCTCATCAATCCAAAGCACACAGGGGCTAATGGCTTCGGCTAACTGCAAAGCCGCGCGCATATTCTCCTCACTCTGCCCGACAAACTTCCCAAATAAACGCCCCACATCTAGGCGCACTAAGGGCAGTTTAAACAACCCCGCACACGCCTTAGCACTCAAAGACTTCCCACATCCGGGCACGCCCACCACTAACACGCCCTTAGGCATATCCACGCCCTTTTGCATGGCTAAATCCAAATGGGCAATAATCTTGGCTTGTTGTTCTAGCCAAGCCTTAAGCTTTTCTAGCCCGCCCATGTGTGCTAAGTCCTCACCCTCTTTGGGGCGTACCATTTCTAAAAGATTGGTCTTTTTAATACGCTGTTCTTTTTCTTTGATCACAAAATCCCGACTATAAGCATCAATGCACCCCTGCTCATAAAGAGCCAAACGCAAAATCTGCTCGATCTGCACGCCTCTTAAGCCCTTACAATCTAGGGCAAGCTCATTAGCTACTTGGGATTCTAGGGTGATCTGATTTTCCCTAGCAAACTTCTTAATGCTCTCTGAAATCTGCACTTTATCCGGGAAGGGAATGTCAAAAATACGGGTGTAAATTTCTAACTCTTTAGGAATGTTAGGCGTGCCCAAATGGCTAGAAAAAATAAAAATGGTGAGGTTGTAATCCCATTTGGTGAGGATATGGCGCGCCATACGTTGCAAGAGGGCGACCACTTTGGGTTCTTGTGCGAGTTGTAAATCAATGTCTTTGAGCACGATAAAGAGTTCTTGATCAAAGGGGCGATCGCGCACCTTATCTAAAAAGCTATCTAAGCTTTCTGACTCGCCTAAAGGTCTTTTTGTGGCAAAGTCGAGTGCACCTAAGGCATGGTCAAATTCTAAACATTCCCTATTCCCTCTAACTTGTGCAACCAAGCTATCTAGCGCGTCCTTATCTTGGCAGGGCATGTAGAGAATAGGGGCATGGGTGTCTATGAGTTGTCGGAGTTGGTGGGTTAGTGATGTGGGCATGGGAGGTCCTTTAAATGTCGAGTTCTAGGAACTGCAAGGTCTGCACGCCACTGAAACCGTAATTATCACCTGAAACTTTTAAAGTGCGGGTGATGAATATCTGCCCGATTTGCTTAATTTGCTGGTCATTTTCGTCTAAAAATTTTCCACGATCGCTATTTTCATAGTAAAGGCAAACAAGTTTTCCAAAGTCATGGGGTTTAGTCTTTAGAGTGTCAAAATCTAGGTTTCTTTCTTTTGTGCCATTTTCTTGACATAAAGAATCATGCAAGTTTTGTATTATTTTGTTTGAATACTGAGCATGTATAATCGAGGGCAGTTTGTTTATTGGTGTATAGGCTAGCTTTCTTACCCAAGCCTTTTCAATCTCATTAGTCTTAAAAGTAGGGCTAGCTAGAAAATAAAACAAGAGAGCCTTAAAGGCTTGTTGGTCGCAACGCTTGTTGAGTGTGAGAAAACCCAAATGGTCGGCTAGCTCAATTTTATCTCTCTCTAGCAAATCCGCATGGTTTTTGAGCAACTCTTTTAAAGCCATTCTGCCCGTTACTAAACCTTTGGCTTTTAAGAGTTTCTCTTTGAGTGTGTCGTAACTTTCTGATTTTTCCTCAGTTGCTGACTGCAAGGCTTGGATTTGTGCCTTAAGGGTTTCGATCTCTGCTCTTAAGGCTGCTTTTTCTTCCATGTGTTTTTGATTTTCGGGCATCTCTTGGATTGCCTGCAAATCCGCCTCTACTCCAAACACCCCACACAGCGCGCTTAAAATTTCTGTGTCTTCTGTGGCTTGGATCGCCTCCACACCTCGCAATTCGTTTTCATAATCCCTCGATCGAAGCCAACGCCATAGGGTGTTGGTTTTGTAATGCTCCAACACATCTAAGAGATTAAAATGTTCCTTAAGCTGTTCTAAGCTGGTGATCTTCTCCCCATCACAGGTTAAGGCAAATTTGGCTAGTTTCATATAATCCTCCTTGAAAAAATAAGCCCTTATTATAGGACTTTTTGCCTTTCAATCTGCATAAAAGACCTAAGGCGTGCACTAGCTAGAGCTATCCAAATTCTCAATCAACTCTTTAAGCCATTCACAATATTTCTCGCTCGCCTTAGTTTGCGCATAGTCCTCTTTGTGATCTAGGATATATCGCAATTTGTCTTTAATAGCTTTTTTGACATCCTCATCGCTGGATTGGTAAAGGGCTTTGATGAAAGGGAGAAAGGTTGCGAAATGTTCGAGCTCATCGCTACTTAGAGTCTTTATTTGCTCCTTGTCTGAATAAATTTTGTAAGGAAGCTCAATCAAACGAACAGAAAAAGACTTATTATCATCAATCACGCGAGTATACTCTGGCGGTTTTTCATGGATTATTTTTAAAAACTTGATAATTAGATTCTCATGTGTCATATCAATCCATTGCCCATTAATTTCTTGTATTTTTTCTACAATCGTCAAAAAGACTGATTGTGCTACTCTCTCATTATTATCAGCCTTACCCTTGATAAAAAGCCGAAGAAAAGTCAACACTAAATCTTGACATTTTTCAAAACTAAGCGTGCCATTTCTATGATATTTAGATTGCCTGATTATCAATTCCTCAAGCTGATCATATCCATTATTGAGATTTATCACTCTCTCTTCCATGTTATCGTTAAACTCTTTTAAAATCTTATCAAAAGTGCTTTGTTTGAGTGAACAATACGATGCTAAGAGTATGAAATTATTAAACAATTTCTTGCCTTCGACTTTCAAAACTCTAGCTTCCTTAAATCTAAGACAGATATTTGTAAAAATTTCCTCCAAAAACCTTGACTCATTTGACTTAATTGTCTTAATTTCGAACCGAAGCGTCATATCAGAAAAGCATTCTCTAAAAACACTTCCTAATTCTCTAGTTTTAAAATATCTAATACTATGACTAAAGACCTCTTGATTCACTAATAACGAGGATGGTACCCCTGCCTTTTCTCCTAAAGCCTCAGCACTTAGCGCACGCCAATAGCACTCAAGTGCTCCTACATAAGCCATTCTGTATCTTTCAAGTCTTGGGATAATTAGACAATTGCCAATTCTAATCCGATCAAACTCTTGAAATTTCGCCAATACTTGTTCGGAATTAATATTCTTCCTATGATGAGAAAACTTTCTATTTCTCCAATATGAAAGACTCCTCATAACTTGCCACTCAAAGTATTTTTCAAGTCCGAAAATGTGTTTTAGCCTGTTTCTTTCATTTGATGGCAAATCTAATAAAAATTGTTCCCACTCATCATAACTTGGCTCATCACATTCATTAGGGTGGAACCCCCAGAATCTGTTAAGTTCGCTTGAAAACCATATCTTAAACTCTCCATTTCTAAAAGATTCTTCTGAGATCCCTCTACATTGTCGATACATTTTCAATATGTCTTTTCTATTCGTGTTCATGTAGTTAAAATTCTCAAAAAGTAAAAAATGTCTTAGGAGTTTGTCCTTAAGTGGTATTTCTTTAGACTTCACTAGGGTGCGAGTTTTTTTCTTTAGCACTTTAAAATTAAAAGATATAAGAATCTGCCTTATCTCTTCTACATCCTTATTACTTAGGACTGGCACTTCATCATATTTTTCCTTGATTTTTTCAAAAAAGTATCTTAGTTCTTTTTCATGTCTTAATTTCCCTTTATCATTTTTATCATCGAAAAGCTCACGAAGATACAAGACATGGATATTTTTGTTTTTATAAAACTCAAATTCAATCCGCTCAAATGGATTGTTTGTCTTGATAAAGTAGATTGGCTTCACATTATCCGAGCAAGAATTTACCCAAGAAATGATTTGTTTGACATTTGGATCGCCCAGAGAATAACCGACCAAGACGACAACATCTGTTGCGAATACTCCCTTGACATAATTTTCAATGAGTGGAAAATTTTGACTATATTCTAAATAGTCTTTTTCTCGAAAAACAACATTCCCTCGATTCAAACCTCCATGTATTTTAAGAAGCTTTGGCAAGCCTGTAGAGTTTCCAATGTTTGCATCCATCTCTACAATATCAAATGGTTTTTTTACCTTATAACTCGCTAGCTCGAATAAGTTATCCCAATTTGTTGTGATGAGATTTTTAAGATTAAGTTTGACAATTTCAAAATGTAGAATATTTGGCTCGGCGTTATTGCCTTCCGGAGTTTTTAGAACTTCTCTTAGTGTCTGATAGTAAATATTATGTCCAAATTGATTAAAAAACTTCTCGGCCAAGATAAGATAATCTCCGCCTCTTTTGATCTCATCGCAGAGTTCTTTTTTAAGCTTTTTTTCAATTTCCTTTATAAAGTCTGCTAATTCTTTCTGTGATGGAATGCCATGTTGTTCAAGAAACTTCTCGGCACGCACATGATAGCCCTCATTTCTTTCTATCTTGCCATAAAGTTTTTCTCTAAGGGTCTCCATCAACTTGTCCCACGATGGCAAACCAGAACCAGCACTGATTCCAGCTCCCGCAAAAATGCTCAAATAGTTCTCGTTGTGCGCTTTTCTGATATTCTCTAGAGATGTTTCAATAAAGCTTTTGTGTTCGTTGTCAGGCATAACTCCTCCTAAGACACCCATTTTACCCTAAACTTCTTGGATTGCCGTGTTGAGTTGGCAAAGGCGGAGATGTCTTTTAGTATCTCTAGTGGCTATTCATTTGTGGAATAAAAAGCAGTGTTTTGCAAGGCAATTACCCTCCCGTAGCCCTATGGCGTTTAAACCATGCCCTCAAAAAATAAAGGGCTTTTAGGCTGAGTCTGTATAAACCCCTCACAACACGATACAGATCGCTAGCACAACGCCAAACCATGTTCAAACCTTTGTAAATGAGATTGTCAGGGGTGATGCCCACACTCTGAATAGCCTGTATCAAAGTTGCGCGCATGGAAAATTCAACAGGATCAACGCAAACATCATCAATATAGCCATTCGGTTTAGGATCTCCTAATTTTAGGGCTTGCATTTTTTCTTGAGACAGGGCATTTTTATGCGGGCTTAGGGGTAAAATTGCAGAGAGCGCACTATTAGGAACAAGCGCATAAAGCTGGGCGTATTGTTTGGCTAATTCAATTCCCTTAATATCAAGGTCTTTTGTGTGCTGGCAATCGGGGGCGAGGGTAAAATGCGGGCTTTTAACATGGTAAAAATGCCCTAATCCCTCTAGGTAAAAATCCAATCCAGCACAATAAATTTCTTTATACCCTAAGACAATTGCCACAATAATCATCATTACACCAGTGGTAAAGTGTTGTTGGTAAAAATTACGCCTAGTGGTGTAGAGTTTATAAAAAGGCTCTAGGCTTTGTAATAGTGCGTAAGTGTTGCGTGCCCCCGGATAATGTTTGTCTAGGTAATCTTGGGCGTGCGTATAGTGATTCCCAAAATTCATAAAAGGCGCAATAGTCGAACAAAAAAGGTCTTCAAAATAATATTCTTGACGCAAACTCAACTCTCTAGCCGTTTTCATCTGCATATCAAAGACTTGAGCGTTAAAAAACACCCCCTTGACCTCTTTACCTAGATAATACTTATCCTCAAAATAAAATTGGTTGCACCTAAAAACATCAAAATCCGGAGGAAATAAACTATAATCGATGTTTTTAATGCTTGGACCATTACCGGCGATGATGAGGGGTTTCATGGTTTGCAGAGGGGGTAAATCACACATCAAAATCCTTTAAAGAGTCAATGTCTAGGGCGTGATCTAGGGTGATCTCATAACCTATAAGCGCATCGTTTAAACTGGTGTTGGGCGTTAGGGTTTCTACTTGGTGGATGTAGATCGCCCCATTGATTTTATAGTAGGCGGGCAAATCCTGACGGCGCACAGAGCTAGGCATATTTAAAAGGGGTTTGAGGCGGTGGTTATGCAGCGAGCGCATAAATAGGGGGTGCTCTGTAACCAAGTGCACGCTGGCTAAGGGCAAATAGCCCTCTTGCTTAAAGAGCCTATAAGCCCCTTTGATGTCCTTAGCATCTCTTAGAGGAGAGGTGGGCTGGAGCACCACCACATGATCAAAACGCACTTTTAAATCCTTGTAATTTTGTAGAGATTCTAAAAGCCCGCTAATAGTGGGGGCGTTGTGGCTAGAAGTTTCCTTAGAGCGTAAAAAGGGCACATGTGCCCCGTAACTCTTGGCAATGTCTGCATACTCTTTACTATCGGTGCTCACAAACACCTCGCTAAAAATGGCGGATTCCTTGGCGGCTAAAATGGTGTGCGCCATGAGGGGCAGCCCTTTAAAATCTCTGATATTTTTATGTTTCACGCCCTGAGAGCCACTTCTTGCCGGGATGTAGGCTAAAACTCTAGTCATGGGCAAAATACTTTTGGGTGGGGGTGTCAAAAAGCGCAGGGCTCAAGGCATTTAGAAAATGCGCCACACTCTGCCCCGTGCCAAAATGATAACCGGGCTTGTGGCGGGGCTTGTTTTTTACTTCTAAAATCGCCTCTAAAATGGCGTGGCGCTCTTCTTTTACTTGTGTGATGTGGCTTGCCATGCTACGCTTGTGCTGGCGGCTACCAAGATTTAAGCAGGGCACGCCATACACCCCCGCCTCTCGAATGCCCGCACTTGAGTTGCCGATGATAAACTGGGCGTTTTTGAGCAAAGTTAAAAAATATTCAAATTTCATGCTCGGGAAGCACACAAAATGCGGGTTATTTTTCAAAGTTGCTAGGGCGTTTAGAATGGCTTCAGAGCCTAGATCGTTGTTAGGGTAAATGCATACAAAATTTTGCCCCTTTTGGGTGGCCAATTTGCACCCCTCTAAAATCTCGTAAATGGTGTGGGGGAGGTCTATAATTTCGCTCACCACCGGGTGGTAAATGAGGATCGCATACTGCCCTTTAAAGGCTTGGATTTGAGAATAACGCGCCTGCACTTGAGAGAAACTGGGCAAGTCTCCTAACATCACATCAATATCGCTAGAGCCGATCACAAAGATATTTTCAGCCCGCTCGCCCATTTGTAACAAAATCTGGCGGGCGCGCTCCTCGCACACAAAGTGCAAATGCGCCAATTTAGACACACTATGACGGATGCTCTCATCTAAAGTCCCGCTAAGCTCCCCGCCCTCAATGTGCGCGCTCAAAATGGAGTTAAAACTCCCCACAATCGCACAGGCTAAAGTTTCTAAGCGGTCGCCATGAAAGACAATGAGATCGGGGCGTTGGTGGTCTATGAAGTCATGGAATTTGGCAATGGTGTCTGCCAAAGCCAAATCCATGCTTTGTTGGGGGGGGGGGGTAGATTGCTTAGCTAAAAAGACATGACTAAAGCCGTCTTTAAAAATTTCAATGTAGGTACTGCCATATTTCTCCAAAAGGTGCATGCCACACACAAAGATCGCATAACTGATTTTACCCGCCATGGGGTGATCTAATGTGCCCTTTTCTAGCGAGTCGATGGCTTGGATCAAGGGTTTTAATTTGCCATAGTCTGCCCGACTATTGGTGACAAAAACTAAATGTCTTTTCATACCAGCATGTCAGCACAGATGTGGCTATCTTTGGGGATAAACACCTTAGCCACTCGCCCCAAAGTCTTTTCATAATCCTTAGCCAAAATCCCCCGTGTGCCCGGGCGTTTCACCCAAGAGTTTTCTTTGCTAATCGCTTCGCCCACAGCAATGTCAGCAGTGGCGACCATCGTAGCAAAGGCAAAATCTCTAGTCACTTGCTCCTCTTTTAAGTGGGTTTTAGAGCCTCCACGCATTAAAAAGAGCTCATGGGCACTTTGCACTAAATCCTGCGCCTCTTGTGGGTCCATAGAGCAAATAATATCGGGTCCCTCACGCTCTTTAGAATCTGTAAAATGCCGCTCGACTAAACTTGCCCCCAAAGCGATCGCCCCCTTACAGGCGTTGTTATTGAGGGTGTGATCACTTAGCCCTACAGGTACACCGGGGAATGCTTGGGCTAAATCTAGCATCGCACCCAAGCGCACTAAGTGGGGGGCGGTGGGGTAAAGATTAGTGGTGTGCATCAAGGCTAGGGGGACTTTATCTAGCAAAAAGCTGACATGCTCTTTAACAGACTCTAGGCTGTGCATCCCGGTAGAGATGATCATAGGCTTTTTAAAGGTGGCAATGTGGGCTAAAAGAGGGGTGTTGTTCATCTCGCCTGATCCAATCTTAAAGCCCACCACCCCGATGTCCTCTAAGAAATTTGCCGCCGCACGGCTAAAGGGGGTGGAAAGATAAATCATCCCCAGTTTTTCGACATACTCTTTAAACTCCCGCTCCTCTTTAGGGCTCAAGGCGCATTTTTTCATGATCTCATAGATAGAGGAAGAGCTATTGCCCGGGATGACTTTTTGCGCTAGTGGGCTCATCTCATCCTCGATGATATGGGTTTGGTGTTTTAACACCTCAATGCCCGCTGCCTTAGCCGCATCGGCCATCAGTTTAGCCACCTCTAAACTCCCCGAGTGGTTGATCCCCACTTCAGCCACCACTAAGGGCGGGTGGTCTAAGCCAATTTGGCGCGTGCCTAAATTAAATTCCATCAATGCCCCCTTAAAAAATGTGCTCTATTCTAACTAAAACCAATGGATAAGTAAAGATAAGTAATGATCACAAGCACTTTTTATTGGTAAAAGCAACCCTAACCCCTATACAAGAACGCCTCTATTTTCGATCGTCTGCCCCCACTACACAGCGTATTTTTTAAAAAACGCATACAAGTGCTGGTAAATCTCCTCTGCGCGCGTTTTAATGTCCTCTAGCAGCCAATCGCTTTTGGGGAACTTGGCTAAATCTTGTGCCTCTAAGAATTTATAAAAATATCCGCATCGTTTAGGGGGACTCCACGATTATTGAGCGTGTTAAAGACCTACAAGGCGTATTCTAGGCGTTCATCTTCACTGGCTGATCCCCCACACTCTACAGAGAGCACAATACAAGAGTGCAACACACATAAACACAGATTGTGGAAAGTCGTGGGGGCTCTGTGGCAAACTCGTCTCTGATCAAATGTGGGCATTCCTTAAGAGCACCCGCCCTATTTTGGGCATGAGGAGCAAAGCCCCATAATGGTCATGATAATGCACAAAAAGACTAAAATGGCAAAAATTCCAACACTTCTTGGAGAATCAAAGTGGCTTGTTCATAAACCTTTTGGATGGATTGATCCCATGGTCGCACATCGCTGTGCAATAAAGCGTTGCGGAGTTGGTATAGAATTTCTATAAGACCCCGGTAAATGAGCTCGCGATTGGATTCATCGAGCATGTTTTTATCGCTTCTATGGATCAGTTTGGCAATATTTTCCACCCGCCCATCAAGTCTTTCACGAAAAAGACTTTTAGTCTTATCGATTTGGTGTTTATTAAGTCCTTGTCGGTTCAATGCGGACTCAAATTCATAACCCTCAATGTCAAAAGTCCTTCTTTCAATAGAGTGTTTAGCATTTTTTGTTTGCACTTTCACGCTCAAATCTAGCATGTTGTCTGACACACGACCGCTATGAATTTCTAAAGTATAGGTAACCCCGTTGCTTGTCTTACTCCACGCTCCTTGTTGCACGGATCGAACTTGCACGCTCTTAAAACTTACCAATCGACTTTTGTGTGTTACACTTGAATCTTCTAGGATTTTGTCAAACTTTTTCAACAAGCCTAGAAAATCGGTATGCTCCTCGAAGTACTCTAAAAATCTATTTTGTGTTTTCTGATCGTCCTTGAGGGCATCTATATAGTCTCTATCTTGTTTGACTTTATCCTTGCCTTCAAATCTTACTTTGCAATAGAAATTGAAAGCCAAATAATTTTTGACAAAATAAGTGCAGTAATCGATCTTGCCCATCTCTTTATAGCGTTCAAAGTGTTGTTTTTCACCTTTCATGGCAAATCCTTGTGGCATTTCTACAGTATTTTAGCCAAAAACAATCCTTTTTGCCTAAATAGCATACCCCCCACGCCCGACTCTAGGCTTTGCAAATCAAAATCCTTGCAAATTTTTCCTTGCCCTCAATGTGGGGGTTATATTTTGAGTTTTTGGCGATTTTATACCCACACTCCAGCACGCCATTTAAGATTTGGCGCGCTGACACGGCAAAAGGCGCATCATAATCGCTAGGGATATAGTTATTATCCACCAGCAACACCCCGCCATCATCAAATCTTTTATAGCTATCTGGGATTTGCTCTAGGAGCATAAGTCTTAGCCTTGCAATATTAGCTCTATTTTTGATAGGAAAATTGGTGAAAAAATGCGCAGCAGCACGCACTACTTGGCGCTTAGGAGTTAAAAACCAATCCACACTATGAAAGCCCGCCCACGCTTTCTTTTTGGCAAAATAAGGGATAAAGGCAGTAGTGACACAATTTGTGATGTTTGAGAGAATGATGAACTTCTTTTTACTTTTAATGAGTATTTTCCAATATTCTATGGCGCGTGAAAAGGGCGGATTAGTGCAGACAATGTCGGCTTCTTCATTCAAAATTCTTAAGGACTCCGTCTCTTCAAAGCCGCCATTATAATTTGGCGGGGTGTATTTCATCTCACGCGCCCCCTCTTTGGTAAAAATATAGCCCTTTTTGCCCGCATGGAATAAATCCCGCTTACTGCCATAATGCGTGCAGATAAGTTTTTTCAGCTTGAGCCTGAAAAAGTGCTTTAAGAAATACAGGGCAAAGGCACTGGAGTCGGTATAATCTCTATTCTCTCCGATCGCATCATCGCAGTTACAAAACACGACCTTGTCTTGCCATATTTTTAGAGGGTAGCAGGATAGCTCTTTTTCCACATCCTCATACCTTGTATAAAACTCATCATCTTTAACTTCTCTGGCTTTGTCTAGTAGGGTCTTTCTAGTAACGCCCCGATCAATCATGCTGGGCGTGACTAAGGGCTTGAGCTCTTTTTTTGGCTTGGGAGGTTTGATACTCACTTGGGAGATAAATAAGGGATGGGCTTTAATGTAGCTTAGATAATTCTCAAAAAGGCTAGGGTTATAAAAATAAATTTCGCGGCTCTGTATTTCTCTTAAATGTGCGAAGGCAGTTTTAATGTCCTGCTCTATTTGGCGCATATTAGCCACTTCACAAGTGAAAAGATAGCTATAAGTGTTCTCTTGGGATTGCCCCGTAACGCTGTTGTATTCTTTGAGCCGTCTTTTGAGGTCATTGGTGATACCCATTTTGCACTTGCTGGGTTCTAAGCTGGATTGGACAATGTAGAGGTATTGTTTTTTCATAGGAGCCCTTTAAGAGTTTGCAAAAGGGTATTTTAGCACAGGGGGTGCTGTTTTTTGGGGACCCAAAACCCCAAGCCCTTACTTTTTACTTTTAAAAGTGCGTAATGCCTCTCCCCTTGCTACCTAACTACCACCCCTTACCCTTATGCTCCTGCACTTTGGCTTCGTTTTGCTTTTGGGACTTATATTGGTATTGCGCGTCCACCTGTGGCTTTTGTGCGGCTTCTTTATCGCCTCTCGCCTTAAGCTTGCTTGCTTTGGGCATAGTGGTAGTCGCCCTATTTTTTATTATTCTCTGCTCGTTGTTTAAACATGTCCTCTGGGTTTTTGTAATGTGCCATAGCAATCCTTTCTTTCGTTGGCTCAGAATAACTTAATATCCCACTCGTAAAAACCGGCTTTGTCATCTGAAAGTTTGTAGCGTCTATAGATCGCTTCCTTGACATTTTTTAAGAGGTAACTAGCATCGTCTTTTTCACCTAACAAGCAGTGGCATACTAATTTATGACAATGTATACTCCTCAGAATTTGGTTTGAGTGCATATTTAAACTTTTTGCCTTCAAGTTCTAGAGCATTGTTAGCAACAGAGCTCGAGCCTACAGCTTTAACATACCCCTCTCCTTTGGCATTTTTTGCCCCTGTTTTTTCATGCCTTGCAAAGACATAAATCTCTGTTGCAGTGTTATAACCTTCAATAAATTGTCTAGGACTAGATTTGCGCACCTCACCCGTGCTGAGCAATTCTACAATCTGGTGTTTGCCCCATTTATCCTTGCCCACATAAATACCTGAATGTTCAGCAATATTGCCTAACAAATCACAACAAAGCACGCTACCCACCTTAGGATCTTTAACAACACCTTGTGAGCGTTTGTAAGCCTTATAGGCACAATAAAGCAAAGCCCCTAGGGCTCCAAATATCCCTACCTTAATTTTTCCGAACAATTGTACACCCTAAAAACTAAAAAATACCGTAATCCCCGCATCGCCCCACTTCCCCACCCTTGCAAAGGGTAGGCATAGGGTATTTTTAAACTAAAATAATCTCCTTGCCTTTGGCTTTTAAAGAGTCTTGCACCTTTCATACCACTCTCTAATAGTGTGGTCGGTCTTGGACTTGGGGTTTTGGATGTTACATGGCATTAAAGTAGGTCTATAACAATCGGCGGCTTTATACTGCCCATGCGCCCAATCCAAAATTTTAATAGGTCTTTTGTAGCACATCCAACCCACCAAGCTATCCTGTTTCTCAAGTTCGCTTAATGGGTCAGCCTCGCCAATAACTTGCGCTAAAGCGATAAATTCAGCTCCCTGTCTAACAGCCACAATTTCATTCATTGCCATCATCTCCAAGAAATAGTGGTGGGCTCTTTTCCCCCCACTCCAATGTGTTAAACCTGCCAAACCGATAAAACTATATTTTTCTAAAATTTCGCGCTCACTCCATAGTCTCCTAAGCGTTCTTCCTTGGTGCATTTGCATGTGCCAAAACATAAAAACCTCCTAAAATTTGCATTTAGGTATCGTAGCATTAAAGACTAGAGATTATCCTACACAATGGCTTAAAAACAAAGCGAGAAAAACATTAAAAAACTAAAAAGCAAAGTTGAAAAAAAGAATAGAAGTTAATAGGTTTCAAATTCTCCCCCGCATCACCCTACTTTCCCACCCTTGCAAAGGGCAGTATCATCGGCGTTAGAGAGCTTGACTTCCAGGTTCGGGATGGGACTGGGTATTTCCTCTCCACTAGGGACACGG
The DNA here is from genome assembly GCF_900196775.1 of Helicobacter bizzozeronii. Lineage (NCBI taxonomy): Bacteria > Pseudomonadati > Campylobacterota > Epsilonproteobacteria > Campylobacterales > Helicobacteraceae > Helicobacter > Helicobacter bizzozeronii. The sequence goes on along the minus strand of NZ_FZLB01000047.1, from coordinate 2,836 downwards.
GGAAAGTAAAGCTTCTCACAAAGCTTTTAAAAAGCTTTGTAGCTTGCCAAAGCCTTGAGTTAGCACCTAAAGGATTGCCAAATGCTTTAGCAATGCTTAAGGGTTAGCTTGTCTTTTGCTCTTGTCAAACCAAGAGATTTTAAGGTCTCAAGTCTGAGTTTAAGCTAAGTTTAGCCAAGCCTCAAAGGTGCAAACTCCAAAGCTTAAGCAACCTTGTTTAAGCCCAAGTGCTGGGCTAACTCAATGCAAGCAACCTGCAAAGCAACAACAAGGCTTAAAAAGCTTTACTTTTTGTCAATAACCTACGCTCTAGTTTGCTACAAAGCTTGATTACACTCAACAAGGCGGTGATACCTTATCAACCAAACAAGCCAAACGCTCTATTAGTAGTGGTTAGCTAAATGCATTACTGCACTTACACACCCACCCTATCAAACATGTAGTCTTCATGCGAGCTTCAGGGAAAGCTTATCTTGGAGTTGGCTTCGAGCTTAGATGCTTTCAGCTCTTATCACAACCATGCGTAGCTACCCAGCGGTGCTCTTGGCAGAACAACTGGTGCACCAGTGGCATGTCCATCCCGGTCCTCTCGTACTAGGGACAGCTCTCCTCAGCTTTCCTACGCCCACAGCAGATAGGGACCGAACTGTCTCACGACGTTCTGAACCCAGCTCGCGTACCGCTTTAAATGGCGAACAGCCATACCCTTGGGACCTGCTCCAGCCCCAGGATGCGATGAGCCGACATCGAGGTGCCAAACCTCCCCGTCGATGTGAGCTCTTGGGGGAGATCAGCCTGTTATCCCCGGGGTACCTTTTATCCTTTGAGCGATGGCTCTTCCACACGAGAACCACCGGATCACTATGACCGACTTTCGTCTCTGCTTGAGTTGTCTCTCTTGCAGTTAAGCTAGCTTGTGCCATTACACTCAACTGGCGATTTCCAACCGCCATGAGCTAACCTTTGTAAGCCTCCGTTACTTTTTAGGAGGCGACCGCCCCAGTCAAACTACCCACCAAGCATTGTCCTGCTAGAGGATAACTCTAGCCAGTTAGCTAACAAAAACGCCAAGGGTGGTATCTCAAGGATGGCTCCACAGACACCAAAGTGTCTGCTTCAAAGCCTCCCACCTATCCTGCGCATGGCATTCCCATTAGCAGTGCTAAGCTGTAGTAAAGGTCCACGGGGTCTTTCCGTCTTGCTGCGGGTAGGAGGAATTTTCACCTCCACTACAATTTCACTGGATCTCTCTTTGAGACAGCTCCCATCTCGTTACGCCATTCATGCAGGTCGGTATTTAACCGACAAGGAATTTCGCTACCTTAGGACCGTTATAGTTACGGCCGCCGTTTACTCGGGCTTCAATTCAAAGCTTCGCTCTTGCGGGCTAACCCATCCTCTTAACCTTCGAGCACCGGGCAGGCGTCACACCTTATACTTCCTCTTACGAGTTGGCAAAGTGCTGTGTTTTTGGTAAACAGTCGGGAGGGACTCTTTGCTGAGACCTACTTGCGTAGGCACACCTTATCGCGAACTTACGGTGCTAGTTTGCAGAGTTCCTTAAAGAGAGTTCTTCCACGCGCCTTAGAATACTCATCTCATCTACCTGTGTCGGTTTGCGGTACGGACAATTGCAACTAAACTTAGAGACTTTTCTTGGCACGATAGTATCAGTGATTCTCTTCTTGGTCCGAAGACCTTAAAGAGCCTGTCAGGTTTCAAATACAGGAGCGGATTTGCCTCTCTCCCAATCTACACCCTTCGACTAGCACTTCCATCAGCTAGCTCACCTAACTTTATGCGTCCTCCCATCGCACATTGCAATTGGTATAGGAATATTAACCTATTTCCCATCGCCTACCCCTTTCGGACTTGGCTTAGGACCCGACTAACCCTACGATGACGAACATCGCGTAGGAAACCTTAGATTTACGGCGGATACGATTCTTACGCATCTTATCGCTACTCATTCCTGCATGCTCACTTCTGTGCGCTCCAACACTCCTTACCGGTATGCCTTCAACGCTGCACAGAACGCTCTTCTACCACTGCTCTAAAAGAGCAATCTACAACTTCGGTGTCTATCTTAGCCCCGTTATATTTTCAGCGCATGATCACTAGACCAGTGAGCTGTTACGCTTTCTTTAAAGGATGGCTGCTTCTAAGCCAACCTCCTGGTTGTTTGAGTAACCACACATCTTTTTCCACTCAGAATAGAACTTGGGGACCTTAGTTGGTAGTCTGGGTTGTTTCCCTCTTGACGATTGATTTTATCACCCACCGCCTGACTCCCAAGATACAACAAAAGGTATTCGCAGTTTGACAGGGTTTGGTACTGCGGCGAGCAGCCCTAGCCCAATCAGAGCTCTACCCCCTCTTGTTATGACTTGAGGCTATACCTAAATATATTTCGAAGAGAACCAGCTATCACCAAGTTTGTTTGGCCTTTCACCCCTATCCACAGCTCATCCCAGCCCGTTTCAATGGGCACGGGTTCAGTCCTCCACAAGCTGTTACACTCGTTTCAACTTGGCCATGGATAGATCACTTGGCTTCGGGTCTGCAGCGTCTGACTAATGCGCCCTATTCAGACTCGCTTTCGCTATGGCTCGTTTTCACTTAACCTTGCCAGACACCACAACTCGCAGGATCATTATGCAAAAGGCAGTCCATCACCCTGATAAATCATAGGGCTCTGAATGATTGTAAGTAGATGGTTTCAGGTTCTATTTCACTCCGTTACCCACGGTTCTTTTCACCTTTCCCTCACGGTACTTGTGCGCTATCGGTGTAGTAGTAGTATTTAGGGTTGGAGAGTGGTCTCCCCGGCTTCAGC
>NZ_FZLB01000024.1:0-13440 GCF_900196775.1 Helicobacter bizzozeronii | reverse complement strand
TGCAATCAAGGGGTAATACCCTTGGGGTTGGGGCATCAACCTTTGGAATAGGGAATGTAAGACTCCAAACGGAGCTATCCTGCTTGAAGCCGCGATCTCCACTAAAGCTAGAATCCCCTAACTTTAGTTATGGGAGAGTATGTCAATAAATGATACATCCAAAAACCATGGTGCTCGTGCCACCACTAAGGGCGTTTTCCTAGAAAACCTATAGCCCCACTTTGGGTAGGGTGATGCCTTGTTGGCCTTGGTATTTGCCTTGTTTGTCCTTGTAGCTGGTGGCGCACACACTATCGCCTTGTAAAAACACCACTTGGGCGATGCCCTCGTTAGCATAGACTTTTGCGGGCAGTGAAGTCGTGTTGGAAATCTCAATGGTGATATGCCCTTCAAATTCAGGTTCAAAGGGGGTAACATTGACAATGATCCCACAACGGGCATAGGTGCTTTTGCCCAGACATATAGCGAGCACATCTTTAGGCATTTTGATGTATTCAACGCTATGGGCGAGCGCAAAGGCGTTGGGGGGGATTGTGATAAAATCCTTAGTGTGCATACTCTTTACCAGCGTGGGATCAAAGTTTTTTGGATCGATCACGCCCTGCCCCAATTCAAAGAGCATAAACTCCGTGCCGACCCGAATGTCGTAGCCATAGCTACTAAGCCCATAGCTGATAATCCCCTTGCTGATTTGCTTTTCACAAAAGGGGGTGATCATGGCATGCTTTTCGCCCATCTCTTTAATCCAAGTGTCCGCTTTTAAGCCCATAACAACCTTTCGTTTTTGAGAATTATAACACTAAGCCAGCAAGCGATCCAAGAGGATGGGGGCATGTTCTTGGAAAATGGAGATGGGTTCTTTGAGCGTAGCATTGTAGTGATCGATAAAGGGCTTATTGATTTGGTAGTAAAGCCGTTTGTCTTGCATGTTAATGGTGGTGTGGCATGGGATTTTGTGGGTAGTGAGGTAGTTATGATTGAGCAAGAGATCATTAAGGGTGCCTAACCGATCGCTAGCCACCAGCAATAATTTAGCCTTTAAATGCAACACCAAATCGACCACCTTTGTTTTTTCATCTAAGGGCACTAATAACCCGCCCACGCCCTCGATAATGAGCAAATCGCAATGCTTTTGCAGCTTGTCTAATTTGTGTTCGATCACTTTGAAATCAATGGGCGGGAGGTGGGGCTCAAAACGCGCAGCCACAAAGGGGCTTGCACCCAAAACATAGCGGTAAAAGCTAATATCGCTAAGTTCTAAGGTGTTATCGATCTTTAGGTTCTCTTCTAGGAAAATCGCCCCATCGCTGTGTTCTTGTTTGGCATTGATGCCCGTTTCAATGGGCTTAGCCAAGAGGGTTTTGATCCCCTTGTTATTGTAAAGCCCAGCTAGCTCTTTGGCGATCGTGGTTTTCCCAATCTCTGTGTTGGTGGCACTCACAAAAATAGGCGCATACATGGTTATCCTTTTGGTATTTTTCTTTGATCCTAGATATGATACCCCAAACTAACAATACTTTTAGCTTAACTTTTTTATAATGCTTGTAAAATTCTTAAGGATGCCCATGCTTAGAGTGCTTTTTGGGATCAGCCAGACGCAGGAATGCCGGAGCGGTGTAGATGTGGCGATTAGATTGTTTGCTGAGTTTAAAGATGTGCATTTGACCTTGGTGCATGTGAGCCCAGAAGTGTTGGTCTATCCAGAGAGTGGGATCATGAACTATAGCCAAACCGAATTCATTGCCAACGAGCAATCTAACCATCTTCTAGAGGAGTTTATCCAGCTCTTCAAGCAAGAGGGGATTGCGTGCGAGAGCGTGCTCAAAACAGGGAGTCCGGTCGATGTGATCTTAGAGATGGCACCCAGTTTTGATCTGCTGGTGATTGGGGCTAGCGAGTCTTCTACATTTTATAAAATCTTTGGCTCCCACCAAAATAGCTTTATTGACAACTCCCCCATCCCAGTCTTGGTTGCCAAGTAAGGATCATTATGTCCTCTATCACCACCCGATTACACCGCATCTTAAACGCCGCTCTAGCCCTAGCCACAAAACTATCCCACAAATACCTCACCCCCGAGCATCTCTTGCTAATCATGCTCAATGATAAGGAAATCCAAAGCTTTTTAAGGCAAATGGATGTGGATATTTTGGAAGCCAAGCAAATGGTGCAAACTTACTTGGTGGAAAATGTCCCCCCAATGGATGCACAGAGCAAACGCCCCGTTTACGATAAAGAATTGACCCAAATTTTCTATGCACTGGGCGACTACACCAAAGAGAGTTACCACAAGGTCCTAGATGTGCAAGATTTTCTCTTGGTGATGTTGCAAGAGAGTGGCTGTTATAGCACACGGGTTTTAAGCTCCTTTGGGGTTGATTCCATTAAAATTTTAGAACACCCCCCCCTCTCCTTTTCCAAAGAAAAAGTTTCTGCACTCAAAAAATTTGCTAAAAACCTCAACGCCCTAGCCAAAGAAGATGCCATCGATCCGGTTTCCCACCGGGACAAGGAAATCCAAAAGGTGATCGAGATTTTGGGGCGGCGTAAGAAGAATAACCCCTTATTGGTGGGTGAGCCCGGTGTGGGTAAAACCGCCATTGCTGAGGGGTTGGCTTTAAAGATCGTGCAAAAAGATGTCCCCGATTTCTTACTCAACCACACGATTTATTCATTAGATTTAAGTGCTATGGTAGCCGGGAGCAAATACCGCGGGGAATTTGAAAAACGCTTAAAAAAGACCCTCAAAGAGTTACACAAGGATCACAAGAGCATTTTATTTATCGATGAAATCCACACGATCTTAGGTGCAGGGGCTTCTAGTGCGGGGGCTTTAGATGGAGCCAACATCTTAAAACCCATGCTGGCTGATGGGAGTTTGAGTTGCATTGGTGCGACTACTTTTGAGGAATTTAGGAGCGTGTTGGAAAGAGATAAGGCTTTTTGCCGCCGCTTTAGCAAGATTGATATTTTAGAACCCTCCAAGCAAGATTGTTATGAGATTTTAGACGATCTTTCTAGCCACTATGAACGCCACCACCAAGTTAAATACAGCAAAGAGGCACTACGCGCTTGCGTGGATCTTTCGGTGCATTACTTGCCTGAAAACTTTTTGCCCGATAAAGCCATTGATTTAATGGATATGGCAGGCTCCTTTAGAAAAATCTATGGGAGCAAGGGCAGTGCTCCCATTTTAAAACAAGACATTGAAAATGTGCTCTCTTTTAAAATCGACATCCCCAAGTCCCGTATCAGCCTAGAAAAGAAAAACCACCTCAAAGGTTTGGAAGACAAGCTCAAAAAAGAAGTCTTTGCCCAAGATGAGGCAGTCGAACGCTTGGTTAAAGCCATTAAAATCCACGCCTCTGGGCTCATCTCTAGTCAAAAGCCCATCGCTAGCTTTTTGTTTGTGGGCCCTAGTGGCGTGGGCAAGACTGAGCTTGCCAAAGCCCTCGCCAAGCACATGCATTTGCACTTGGAACGCTTTGATATGAGCGAATATAAAGAACCCCACAGTCTTTCTAAACTCATCGGCGCACCCTCGGGGTATGTGGGGTTTGAACAAGGCGGGTTATTGGTCAATGCGATCCGCAAACACCCCCGCTGTGTCTTGCTCTTAGATGAAATTGAAAAAGCCCACCCCAATGTCTATGATCTGCTCTTGCAAATCACCGATAATGCCACACTGACTGATAATAGTGGCAAAAAGAGCGATTTTAGGCATGCCGTGTTGATCTTAACCTCCAATGCCGGGAGCAATGCACTAGGGCATGTGGGCTTTTTAGACGATCACACCCAAAAATACCACAAGGCTTTAAAAGAACTCCTCAGCACAGAGTTACGCTCACGCCTAGATGCCATTTTGACCTTTAGTCCGCTCAGTCTGCATGATCTAGAGAGTGTGGCACTCAAAGAGTGCAAAAAATTAGAAGTCCTCTTGAGCCCCAAGAATATCAGTTTGGGCGTGGAAAAGCAAGTTGCCTCGCACTTGGCTTCTTTGTGTTTTAAAGACCCTTTGGGTGCGCGGGTGATGGAAAAACTCATCCACGATCAAATTAAGGTCAAATTGAGCGATGAAATTTTATTTGGCGGGCTCAAAGAAGGCGGGAGTGCCAAGATTGTTTTGCGCAATCAAGAAATCCAAGTTGTTTGCAAACCCCCTACACTCAAACGCGCCAAGAGCCAAAAAATCCCCAATACCCCTTAAGGAGTTGCATGCCCGTATCCGTGGAAGTGCTCTATTCCAAGATTCACCGCGCTGTTGTTACCGATGCCAACCTCAACTACCAAGGCTCAATCACCATTGGCAAATCTTTAGCCCAAGCAGCCCACTTGCACCCGTGGATGAAAGTCGATGTGCTCAATGTCAATAATGGTGCGCGTTTCACAACCTATGTCATTGTGAGCGAAGAAGAGGGCACAATTTGTGTCAATGGGGCAGCCAGTCGTTTAGTGCATGTGGGCGATGTGGTGATCATTGTCGCCTATGCTCTGATGGACTTAGAACAAGTGCGCCAGCACCAGCCCTTTATTGTCTTTGTTGGGGATAATAACCAAATCAAGGAGAATGATGTTTGATCTCAACCAACTAAGCGGGTTATTTTCTAATTTACAAGAACAGCTCAAAAGCATCGAGGAAAAGAACAAAAACGCTTCTTTTAGTGCCAAAAGTGGGGGCGGGCTCGTCAAGGTTTCTATGAATGGTGCGGGTGAGCTTTTGGATATCCAAATTGATGATAGCTTGCTAGAAGACAAAGAGGCGTTACAAATTTATTTGATGAGCGCATTAAACGAGGTCTATAAGAGTGTGGAGGAAAACCGCAAATCTTCGGCTTTGGGCATGCTGGGGGGCTTTAATCCCTTTGAGAAATAAAAGGTGGGTTGGGTTGTGGCTCTTATTGTGTAGCGCCATCCATGCCTATGACTTTTCGCATTGCCAAAAATACTACCAACTAGCCAGCCACTCTAATAGTGTCTCTTTGTTTTGGCAAAGAGGGCAGGTTTCTTTCCTGCACTCCACCACCCCCCCTAAGGGCGTGCGTATCCTCAAAAAAGACCCCTTTATTGGGTTTTATCTGATCCAAGCCCCCTACACTAAATTTGCCTACCACCTTTTAGACATTAGCCCCGAGGCGTTTAAATACCCCATGGCAAGCGTTTCTAAAGCCTATGCCAGAGTGGGCACGATCACTAAAAGACAGGAGCGCTTTTTAGGGCATGCGCGCTTTTCAACCCCCATTGCACCTAATGGGGTGGTGGGCAATATTTGCTACCAAATCTATGGCGTGGGCTTTAAGAGCAAAGACCCGCATGCCTTCATTGAGAGCAAATACATCAAGCGTTTTTTATCCCAAAATGCCCCCTATTATGGCGATATTGGCGTGCGGGTGCGATCAAGCGGGGCTTTAGTGGTGGAGTTAGTCGATCCCTTCTTTAAAAATAACCCTTTCTTAGAGGGCGATGTGATCACCCACATCAATAACCAAGCCATCCCCAATAGCGCGCGTTTTGAATGGGTGGTGAGTAATTTGGCTTATCAGAGTGAGGCGCGCGTTACCATCAAACGCAGGGGCGTGTCCCAAATCTTGCATGTGCGTGTGGATAAAAGGCATGGCGGGTTTTTATTGCCCGATACCTTTTTAGAACGCTTTGGGGTCGTGTTAGATAGCGATTTGGTGATCACAGCACGCGCTGCACGCCTCCCTGCCCCGCTCAACACGCTGAAAGTGGGCGATCAACTGGTGTGGATCAACCACAAGCCCATCGCCCCCAAGCGCGCCAGCCACGCCCACAAATTGCGCGCCTTGCAAGAAGCCCTAAGCCATGCCCGCATGCAAGGGCGTATCGAGCTCTTGCTTTTAAGAAGAGGTTTGGAGTTTTATATCCGCCTATGACAACCGCCCACCTTTACCAAGCCTTTGAGCGTTATTTGCAAGAATCCAAACCCCAGCTAAACACCTTCCACCCCTTTTTAGAATGCGCCTTTTGGGAGATGTTAGAAAATGGGGGCAAACGCTTTAGACCCAAGTTATTATTAGCCACCGCCCATGCTTTCAAGCCCCAAGAGAGTTTTTTAACATCTCTATTCCCCATCGCCCTTGCCCTAGAGGCGTTACACACCTATTCTTTAATCCATGACGATCTGCCCTGCATGGACAATGCCAACTTGAGGCGGGGAGCACCCACTTTACACAAACACTATGATGAAACCAGTGCGGTCTTGGTGGGCGATGGGCTCAACACGCATGCTTTTTATTTGATTAGCCAAGCCCATCTAGCTAGCGATCTCAAAGTGGAACTCATTGCCACGCTGGCACATTGTGGCGGGATTTATGGCATGGTCTTAGGGCAAGCCCTAGATTGTTACTTTGAGCACAAGCATTTAAAACTCCAAGAGCTAGAAACCCTACACACGCTCAAAACCGCCAAACTCATCGCTGCTAGCCTCAAAATGGGTGCGTTGTGTGTGGGCGCACTTGCCCCCCCCAACCTCCCCCAAACCCTCTTTGATTTGGGGCTAGAACTGGGGTTATTTTTCCAAGTCAGAGATGACATCATTGATTGCACCCAAAGCCCGCAAGAATCGGGCAAGAGCACGCATTTAGACACCTTTAAAAATAATTATGTCAATCTCTTGGGGCTGGTAAAAGCCCAAGACTACCTAGCCCAGCTCAAAACCCAAATCTTAAAGAAATTACAAAACCTCCCGCTCCCCCTAACATCCAACCTTACCGCACTCTTAGAGGAGTTGGCATGAAACCTTCTATTTTGCTCACCAATGACGATGGGTATGAATCCAGAGGCTTGTTGGCCCTAAGAGACGCTTTGAGCGAGATCGCCCAAGTGGTGGTGGTCGCGCCCAAGAATGAGAAATCCGCTTGCGGGCATGGGATCACCATCAGTTCGCCTTTGCGCATCGAACAAGTGGGTCTAGATTATTATCGCGTAGATGATGGCACGCCCAGTGATTGTGTGTGTTTGGCAATCCCCATGTATCAAAAACCCTTTGATCTGCTCATCTCTGGGATCAATCATGGATCGAATATGGGCGAGGATGTGCTGTATTCAGGCACGGTAGCCGGTGCCATTGAGGGCACAATCCACAAAATCCCCTCCATCGCACTCTCCCAATGCATTAAGGATCGCGCCAACTTTGGTAGCCATGATTTTAGTTTGGCTAAAAAGGTGGCATGCCATTTGGTGGAGCTCATTTTCAAAAAGGGTTTCCCCTTTGTGGGGCAAAGAAAATTACTCAATGTGAATATCCCCCAAATCCCCTTTTCAGAGTGCAAGGGGATTGCCATCACCCAAAAAGGCGTGCGCCTCTATGAAAATAATGTCCATCTCAAAAAAGACCCCAAGGGCAAGCAATATTGTTGGCTCGGGCTCAACCCTCTAAAATGGGAGGAGCGCAATCCAGATTTAATGAGCGATTTTTTAGCCATCTCCCAAGGCTTTGTCTCCATCACACCCATCACGCTAAACATGACAAGCTATGCCGATTTAAAGATGTTGCAAGAGTGGGTTTAACCGCAAAAATGCCAAAACATAGTAGAATAGCCCGCATGAAAGTTTGGATTTTGCTAGCGTTTTTGCTGTTGTTGGGCGGGTGTCATCGCTTGAATATGGGCTATTTTTCGGAAGTGAGGGGGGGATATATCTTCAATGCCAAAGCCCCCATTGTGGTGGTTTATGACAAAGAGGACATGGTCAGCTCCTTTTATATTTCTTTGATTGTCTTGGAGTTACAACAACTAGGCTTTTACAATGTCTTTTCCATGCAGGACTACCCGGTTGCGCAAGCTAAAAATGTGATCTATGTCCATGTGGTGCGCAATATTGCGGCTTTGCCCGTCTATGCCTACCATTATACTTTGATCGATCGCGCCCGGGGCAATCATTGCTATTGGCATGGCGGGCAGTTTTATTGCACCAATGTCCCCACAGATTACTACGCCATCAATGGGTTTTCTGCCTATAGCAAAATGTTAGCCGGATCGCATTTTATCTTGGATTGGTGGGATAATGTCTTGCAAAAACGCGTGCTCTACATCGATGGGAGCGTTATAGGCAACACTTGCGGTTACAATGCGCTTTATCAAGACTTGATCGCCAACACCATTAGGCGCATTGATTTCACCCGCTCCGAGCATTACCGCTACTTTGAGCAATTACCCGTATATCTCCCTTGCTATAAGCGTTGATATGCAAATTAGGCGATCCTTTGGCTTTTGCGCTAGCCATGTGGTGCGTAATTGCACTTCCAAGCGGTGTGCCACCAGCATACACGGGCATAACTACACCCTAGAGGTCTTCATTGAAGCCCACAAATTCGATTATGCGGGCATGCTTTTAGATTTTGGCATTTTCAAGCAAGAGATTGCTAGCTTTATTGATGCCTTCGATCACGCCCACCATTTTTGGGATCAAGAAAGCCCAGAGTTTCAAGATTTTATCACCACCCACAGCGCGCGCTATGCCAAGCTCAGTTTTAACCCCAGTGCCGAGGGCTACGCCTTGATGTTCCATTTTTTCTTAAATGCCATTTTACAAGCCACTACCTTGCAAAATGCAGAAGCCCCCTTAAGCGTGAGTTCGGTCCGGGTGCATGAAACTAATTATGGCTACGCCCAAAGTTTTTTAGAGGATTTGCATAATCCCGATCTGATGGCAGGTATTGGCTTGCACAGCGTGCAATTCTCCCCGGCTATTTTGCAAGACTTACCCAACCCGCTTTTATTAGAGCAACTTAAAAACTACCATGCCAACCCCAAATCCCCCAAGCCCTTTAAAAGCCCCCCACCCCTAAGACAAATCTAAATGCTACCCCTTGTAGAGACCTTTTATAGTTTGCAGGGCGAGGGGTTGTGTATAGGTTTGCCTAGTGTTTTTGTGCGCTTGGGGGGGTGTAATTTGCGCTGTAAGGGCTTTGGGGTTAAAAGCGTGATCAACCAACAAGAGGTGATCGGGTGTGATAGCGCCTATGCGGTCTATCCTAATGCAGAGTGGCAAGAGATCACACAGAGTCAGACACTTTTAGAGCGTGTCCATGCCCTCATGCCAAAAGCTTTAAAACCCCTGATTATCCTAACCGGGGGCGAGCCCAGTTTGCATTTTAAAAACCCGATCTTGCTAGAGGCTTTAAGTGTGTGGGTGCAAGAGGGCTTTACAATTTGGGTGGAGAGCAATGGGAGCGTGTTGTTTGCTTTTGATTCTCTTTTAGAGTCCTTGCATTTTACTTTGAGTGTGAAGTTAAGCTTTATTGAGAGCGCGCCTAAGAGATTAGATGTAAGGGCGATTCAAAATATCTTGGATCACGCCCCTGTGGTGTTTAAATTCGTGCTGGGCATGCCCTTTGTGGAACAAGGCATTCAAGAAATCCAAGCCATGATGGAAACTTTGAGCTTTAAAACCCCGCCCCCCATTTATTTAATGCCTATGGGTATCACCCATGCCCAAGTCCAAGCCAACTTAAAAGCCCTTGCTCCCGCGTGCTTGCAACATGGTTATGGCTTGAGCGATCGGTTGCATATCCATTTGTGGGACAATGCCAAGGGGCGTTGATGTTAGCGCAGTTTCAAGCCCATATTGAGAAAATTAGCCAAGAGGATGGCAAGCATAAGTTTAGCCTAGATGATGTCTTGTTGATGGGTGATGGGCTCAAAGCCCTTGAGTTGTTGCACAAGGCAATACAGAATCAACAACAAATTATCTTGGTGGGTGATTATGATTGTGATGGCATGAGCGGGACAGCCCTTGTGCTGTATTTTTTTAGGGAGGTGCTAGGCTACCCCTTAGTGCATTATATTATCCCCCGCCGCAATGTGGATAGTTACGCTGTGAGCGTGCCCCTCTTGGAGGAATACGCCACTAAAAGGCGTTTGGTGGGTGAGGTGTATGTTGCAGGGGGCATTAAGGGGGGGCAAGAGCTCAATTTGGATAATAGCCTATTTTTAACTATCGATAATGGTGCGGGGATTAGCGATGAGGTGCATGCCATGCTCCAATCTTATCAAAGCACCTTGATTTTAAGCGATCACCACGAGTTTTTAGAGGGGCGTGTGCCCAAATGCGATGCCTTCGTGCATCCTTTGCTAAGCGATCAGCATAATTTTAAGGGCATTAGTGGGGCGTGCGTGGCTTACTTGCTTGTGCTTGCCTATGCCAAGCACTACCAGATCAAAATGCGCCTAGATCACCTGCACTACATGCAGATTTTAGCCGGTATTAGCACGATTGGGGATTTAATGGATTTATCCATGCCCTATAACCGGCAACTTGTCCAACGCATGGATGCCAACCTAAAAAAGAGCATGCCCGCTAATTTGGCACAACTCTACGCCCTAAGCCCCTATAAAAACCCCTACAAACTAGCAACCCTAGCATGGGATGTGATCCCACTCATCAATGCGGTTGGGCGTTTAGATGGGATTGAGGGGTTTTGCCATTGTAATTTGGTGGTGGATTTTCTTTCCCAAAATACGCCCAACGCCCACTACGCCCAATTACTTTTAGAAACCAACCAAAGGCGTAAGGAATTAGTTGCCCAGATCAAGCAAAGCCTACAGATTGTGCGCCAAAAACGCCTTTTTCATGCAGGCGGTGCTGTGCCTAGAGGGATTTTAGGCGTGATTGCTAATCAAATTTTAGAACAAGGCTGTTTGCTCGCTCTGTGTTGGCGCTATCAAGGCACAGAGATTGAAGCCTCCTTGCGTTCCAAAGAGCCCGATTTGATCGCCTTGTTAGCGGGCATGAAACAAGCGGGCATTGGGGTGAGTGGCGGGGGGCATAAGTTAGCTTGTGGGGTGGTCTTTGAGGGCATGGGGGATTTTCAAAAAGCATTGGAGTTTTTAGATGGCATGCTTTAGAGTGGATCAGATCGCCACCCTTTATGATCCCCGCTTTATCCAGCTCTACCAGCAGGGCGAACCTTATGGCGTGGGGAATGAAGAGCCTTTATTTGAGGTGTGTGCGGTTTTGAATTGTTGGAATTATGTAGGGAGGCGTTCTAAGGCGCATTTGCATTTGGAGCTAGCCGATACTAGTGCCTCTTTGGTGTGTAAATGGTGGTTCCATGGGCTTGAAAATCCCGAAGAGACATTGATTATTGGGGGGCAAATCTGCGTGGTTGGCACTTATGACTATGTGGATCGGGAATTAAAATGTTTGGGAATCAAAGAGATTTGAGCTGTGTTTTGACATACTCCAAGATTTTGGTTTTAATGGCAGGCTTGATGAGCAAACGCAAATCCAGCACGCTTAAGGGCAGGGGGCAATCAGCCAGTTTGATCGCATCTTTGGGGGTTACTAGCAAAGAGGTCGCACCATGTTTTTTAAAGGCTTTTTGCAATAAGTCAAGATCAAAGCGGGCATGATCTTTGAAGTAGAGTTTGCCCACAACTGGGGGCAAATAGGGGTCTAAACGGCTAGGGTGGGCGATCGCACTCACCAAGAGCATTCTAGGACTAGGGCAGAGCAATTTGACTTCCCGTTGGTAATCTAGCCCCTCTTCAATGAGCAAATCGGCTAGATCATAACAGCTAACAGGCTCGCGATAAATCCCACTAGGCAAGCAAAAATCAAAATAGGGTTTTAATTTTGGCTTGAGCACAATATTTAACTTTTTAAAAGCAAAGCGGAAGCCATCATCTAAAAGCACCACTTGTGCGCCTAATTGTTTAGCTTGCAAAATGCCCTCTTTGCGATCTATGCTCACCACCACGCTAGCTTTTTTTAACTGGGTAGCGAGCAAAAACGCCTCATCGCCTGCTTGAATTTGGGGGATCAAAATCTCTCCTTGAAAGCTCACCACTTGGCAACCCTGAGAGCTGCGCCCATACCCCCTAGAGATCACCCCCACATGGTAAAGCGGGGCTAAATCTTGGGCGATCTCCAAAATAAAGGGGGTCTTGCCACTTCCCCCCGCGACCAAATTACCCACGCTAATAATGGGGATGTGCAAATCCTCATAATGGGCAAGGGCGCGCTTGAGCGTGGCGATCTGAGCATAGATCAAAGAGATAGGGTAAAGAGAATAGGCTAAAATCTTTTGGGATAGACTGGGCGCATAAAAGTAGTGTTCTAGCCAAGTCATAGCACACAGATCAAGGGGGGTTCTAGCTTAAAGGCATTGTGTTGCACCCGCCCCACCATTTTTGCCACCAAGAGTGGGTCATAGCCTAATTGCACCAATAAAGCACAATCGATCTGATCGGCATGTGCCCATCTTTGGCTGATCTCAAATAAAAGCGGATCAATTTGGGCGTAGCTAAAACCCAAATCGGCTTCATCGCTCTGCCCAATATAAAAATCCGCACTGGGTTTTTTCTCTAAAATCTCTTGTGGGACTTCTAGCATGCGGGCGAGTTCATAGACTTGGGTTTTAAAGAGATCCCCGATGGGGTTGATCGCGCATGCCAAATCCCCAAAGATCGTCCCATAGCCTAGCATGCGCTCGCTTTTATTGCTCGTGCCCACCACTAGGGCTTGGTGGGCTAAAGAGTAATCATAAAGGCAGATCATGCGCATGCGCGCGCAAAAATTGCCCTGCCGTGTCAAGTTGGCTTGGGGGTGGTTGTGCTTAAAAAGTTGGTGGTGATCTTGGATGGGGGCTAGGCTAAAGGGGATGTTAAAACGCTTGCAGAGCAAGAGGGCGTGATCTTGAGATTGGGGGTTAGAGGTGAGTGCGGGCATGATGAGGGCATGGCAATTTTGCTTAAAAACCCCATGGCATAAGAGGGCGACCACCGCACTATCTAATCCCCCACTCAAGCCCACCACCACGCGTTTAAACCCCCTCTGTGTGCTTTGTTTTTGTAAAAAGGTGCTGAGTTGGTGGAGTGTATCGTGTGTTGGGCTTGGCATGGTGGTTTGTTGCGTTTCTTTTTCCAAATAGGCATCCTTTTGCAAATAGCCAACTGGCTTAACTGCTTGGGATTTTAACACAGCTTTTGCCAATCTTGGGGAGGCTTAAAAGGGGATAAGATTAAGTTTTTCGTTGTAAAATCATATTTTGCAAAATAGACATAGGAGAGATGATGGCTGAGATAGATCGTCGGGATTTTTTAGGCATGGCACTTGCAGGTGTGGCGGGTGTGGGCGCACTTGCTAGTTTGGTCGCCATGAAAAAGACTTGGGACCCCTTGCCTAGCGTGGTGTCGGCGGGTTTTACCACCGTGGATGTGGGGGGGATGAAAGAGGGGGAGTTTTCTAGCGTGGCATGGCGAGGCAAGCCCGTTTATATCATCAAGAAAAAAGCAGATATGAAATTTGATGCCAAGCGGGATTTTAAAGTCAATGATGGGGTTTTCACCGTGGGGGTGCAGATTTGCACGCATTTGGGTTGTATCCCCAATTTTGAATCTATTGATAAGGGGTTTTTGTGCCCCTGCCATGGGGGTCTTTTCACCCCTGATGGGGTGAATATACCCGGAACACCCC
>NZ_FZLB01000099.1:0-6054 GCF_900196775.1 Helicobacter bizzozeronii | reverse complement strand
GTGCAGGGGGTGGGGGTTGTTGTTGGGCTTGGGCTTTTGCTTGGGCAAGTTTAGCCGCCTCTAAAGCTTGGGCTAAGTCTTGGGGCTGGTCGGGTTGTGGGTGTTGGAGCTGGGTAGGATCGGGCGTGGTTTGGTTATTCACATCCACCACTTGGGCGATTCCCACTCTTTGGAAAGCTTGGGGGTCTTTGGGGTCGGCCATGTCTTCTCCTTATCTTAAAGCTTTAAACTTGTCATCACCCACCACAATGTCTAAGCTCTTGCTAGCCTCTTGCTGGGCGTTTTGGCTTTTAAAGGTGATTTTATAGGTTTTGGGCTCTTTAGCCTTGAATAAAAAGCTATTAGACGCGCTCACCTCTTGCCCATCGACTAAAAAACACTCTTGGGCGTTTTTGAGCGTGCTAAAACCCCAGAGTTTCACCGGGTGGTTGATCAGAGTCTCTAAACTTTGGGCAAAAATCTGCACTTGCTCGCTAGCCCCTTCAAGGCGGTTAAGTTTGTCTAGCTCTTGGGTGAGTTGGTCTAAAAGGGTGTTTAAAAGGGCATCATCGCCCACAATGCCGATCCGATTAATGGTGCGGATCACATTCTCGGCGTGGTCTTTGAGCGCGCTGGTGTTGTTGGCATTGCCCACCACATTTAAAAAACTCACATACGCATTGGCGCGGTTGATGGCGGCATTATCTTTCAAGCTCCTTAGCATACTCTGGCACTGGATCAAGGCATTTAGCGTTTGGGCTTTGAGGGCTTGTAAGTTGTATTGGGCGCTTAAGTAGTCTATTTCCATCTTAGCGCGCATTTGCTCCTCGGCTAGGTTGTTTTGGGCTTCTTGCAAATAGAGTTTTTCATACTCGATAGCCGCTTGCAAACAGATATTATTAATCTCCTTGCTGGGGAAATTCTGCGTGCCTAGAGCCTGTCTAATTTCTAAGAAATTTCTAATAAAGCGATTCACATTCATATGCGAACGACCTTGCTGGTGGTCTGCGTGCTGTACAAGCGGTTGAGATAAAGCGTTAGCTTATTCTTGGCTTCTTTGTAGAGATTTTGGAAGAAAACCATCTTATTATAGTTCTGCTCATCGGTGGGCACTTCTAGGAGGGCTAAAAGCGCGCCATATAAAAGCGCATCTAGGGCAATGGGGGGGAGGGGCAGACTTTGGGAAGTGTCCTCTAGGGGGGCGTAAGCGGTGTAAATCACGCTTAAATGCCCTTCTTTAAAGGGCGTAACAGAGCAGCTATCCCCCTGCACATAGAGGGCTAAATTGCCCGTATTTTTGTGCTCGCAAGTGCGCTCCCTTAGGGGCGTGTTGTTGAACTTAGCCTCAATGATGCCTAAAAGATAAGGGGCTTTTAAAAAGGGGCTAGAATGGGTTAGACTTTTGAGCTTTTGGGTGCGGTTTAGCTGGAATTCTAAAATAAGCGCGCTGGCGCACTTGTTGAGATTATCTAATAATTCCCCATCGCTAAAACGCAAATCTGAAAAGTTCTCATCTTTCAAGCGCGCCCTTAGGGGGGCAATGACATCATACGCATTGAGCATAAAATAATTCCCTTTCGACCTCGCTAAAAAAGGGCGGGTTGAGATATAAAAAGCCCTTTTCAATGTTTTTGTCATAGACATTAATGAACTGCTTGATCAGTTGTTGCTGGGCGCGATCGCAACTGCTTTTTTGGTGCAATAAAAAGCCCTCTAGCTCTAGGGGGTCTAAATCGGAGAAGTTGAGTGCTTGGGGGTAGTCTTTGTAATATAAAGCCCCTTCACCCTCACAGATTGCAAAAAACGCGTCATTGAAGCGGTAGTAAGTTTTTGGGGGGTTTAAGGGTAATTGCACACTATCATTGACCACCAATTCAAACACTTTCAGCCCGTAGAAATTGCTTAGAGTGACTACCCCCCTAGCTCTAAATTCCACAAGGCGTGTCATTCTCTCTCCATGGGGCTAGCCTCAAAAAGAGCCGCGCTCTTAGAGATTTGGTCATTATTGGCGATTCGCTCCTTTTCTCTAGCCTCATAGCGCGCATTTTCGGTATCAAATTGCTTTTTGGCTAGCTCGTGTTGCTTTTTGGCCATCTTGATCTGCTCGCTGGTGCTCCAAATATTGGCCCCTAATGAAAACAAGTTAGAGAGCGTGTTAATGCCCTCTAGGGCTAGCCCCATTTTCATCATCCCCTTAGAGCCAAAGATGACATTTTGTGTGCTCTGTTGGGCGGGGCTGGTGGCATTGGCAAACATCGATAAGCTATTAAAACCTTGTTGGGCACCATTTAGGGCACTGGCATAAGTGGTCGGGTTGCCAAACTGCCCAAAAGCAGAGTTAAAGCCCTTTGAGTTCCCCGCAGGGCTTCTAAATTGGTCTAACCCTAAGCTGGGGGTTTTAAAACCGCCCGGGCTAGTTGGTCCGCTTAAAGCATTAGGGTAGGTCATAGCCGTGCCATTGGGGCTAAAGCCTATGCCTGCACTCTTTTTAAAAACAGCAGTGGGCTCGATAAAATTATCTGCGTTGCTCATCTTTTGGGCACTCTCATACATTTGGACTTTATTTTGCAAAAACCGATCGGTGTTTTTTACTGGATTAAACCCAAACACGCTAACACTCCAATAACACCTCGGAGGGTAGGAAATAGTGCACCCTTAAAATGGCTAGGCTGTTGGTTTGGGGGTTTGGGTTGGCAATGGTGGCGTTGATGGTCTGGGTGGTGGCAGAAGTGAGTAAGATACTGCTTTGGGAAAAGCCCTTGTTGGCCGCATCGATATTGTCTAAAAAATAATCTTGTTTGCTCTCTAGCCCAATATCGACACTAGCCCCTATTAGAGGCGTCACAATCTCTAAATTCACGCTGAGCACTTCGCTTCCAGCGGGCAAGAGGGCTAGTTCTTTCTTAGCTTCATCTAGCTTGAAATAGACTTTGCATAAATAGCTGATATTTTTGACTTTTTGTTGCATGATCACTCCTTAGAACTAAATAGCCCAATCACGGCAAAATCTGAATTATCATAGATGGGATTGACCCCTTGTGCGCTGGTGAAACGGGCTTTGCTAATGCCTAAGATTCTATCCACCCCGCAAATGGTCTTTCTGCCCGCATCTTCGGTCTCATTGATGTAGAAGTTAATTGCCGCATTGCCCGCTAGAACTAAAGCACTGGCTCCAATTAAAGCCCCAATGCTTAGAGGCGTGTTATTGGCATAAAAACTAGGCGGGGTGAGTTTGTCGCAGTTTTGGGCATTGATATTGGCTTTAAATTCATCATCGCTCACATCAGAGTTTAAAAGCCCGACATTGACCGAAGTCCACACGCCCATGTCAATCACCGGGCAATTATCAATCAAGCCAATTAGCCCACTAAAAAGCGCGTTTTTATCCCCTCTTAGTCCGGCAAACTTTTGCATCTCTTGGTATTCCGGGTCTGCCTTAAGCTGGTTGATCGCAAAACTATCTAAGAGGATAATGTAGCTGTAATTTTGCACGCTAACCCCTCCTGTGCTCACCATCTCGCTCCTAATGGGCTTTAAGGGGAAAGCTTGGGTGTTATTGTGCTTGACTCCTGCTCTTGCTTGAAAAATCGCCCGTCTAATGGCTTTCACGCTCATCGTATCGCCCTGTGCGATTTTCTGGGTCAAATTCTCTACGGGGTCATTGGCATTTTGCGGGGTCTTAAAGCCGTCATTTTGATCGCACACGACCACATTCGTAAAATCATTGGACAAAGCGCACACAAGCCCTCTATCGCGTTTAGCCTGTATCCACTCGGTCAAACTATCGCTAGCCTCTTTGATAAAATCGATGTGTTTCATCGCGCTGTAGTGTTTGATTTCAGACTTAATGGCATTGCCCACCACTTCGGGGTAAATGGTTTGGCTTAAAATCTCCAAATTATCAAAATTGGCGTTAAAATCGGTGTTGCCTTTCACACCCACACCGCTAAGCTGGGCTTTCAGGCGGGGGCGGTAGGGCTGGTTATCTGGCACAATATAAGTTCTAACCCCTCTATCGCTGCCTCGACCTGTCAAGGGCTCAAAGGGGCTTTTTTGCCAGCTGGCTAGCTCAATTTGTTCGCCAATTTTCACGCTCACATTAGGGTCGCTCTTCCAGTTGGCTAAGTTAATGTTATTCAATCCGGCTAACATTTTTCTATCTCCTTAAAATCGATTCATCACCAGCTCCGCATTGGAGGGGCTGGGGCTCTCTGGCGTGTTGCCCTCTAGGCGTTGGGGGAGTTCCTCTTTGGGTTGCTCTTGGGGCTCTTTAGCCTCGCCCTTGTAGGCTTTAAAGAGTTCATAGAGGGCATTAAAAAACTCCACTCCTTGCAGATTTTCTAATTGCTTTTGGTATTTGGGGGGCAATTCCTCATTATAAAAATTGATGAGCTCATCCATATTGGCATCGGGGTGGGCTTGCAAGAATTGGGCTTTGTCTTGCTCTAATTGCTCCAAGCCCTTTTTTTGTGTGATCTCCCCTTGCAGTTGCTTAGCGCGCTCGACCTTGCTGCCTAGTTGCTCTTGCAAGAACTGGTTTTGCATTTCTAGCAACTTCTTAATGAAACCCGGTTTGTCATCAAAAAATAACGCCTCTAGGTCCGCATCGATATGTTCGGCGGCGTATTTAGCAAAGTCAGACTCTAGGCTGTCCTCTGCTTGCTTAATCTCCCTTTTTAGGGTCTCTAACTCGACCTCTTGATCTTGCAAAGTAGGTTCTGCCATACCTTTCCCTTGTTTTTGCGCTATTTAAGCACATGCTACAAGGAATAACAAGGGTTAAAAGCGTAGCTTTTAATGATATAGAGGGCGAAAGCCCTACCTACCAGTGGAGCGTTTAATGGAGCGGAGCGGAAGGCATAGCGTAAAATAAGCCAAGATGGGTTAAAATAGGGCGTGGCTATGTTGGGCTCTTCTTTGTGCGATAGGGCGATGCGCTTTTAAGCGTGGGATGGGGATGTGGGTAACTCTCCAGGAAGGAGAGCCTGCCATGAAAATACTTATGGTATTGGTGGTTTTAGTGGTTCTCGCACAACCGCTATATTAAAAACCGCCCTCGCCCTGTTGGGCGGGGGTAACCACTGATGCCATTGTGCCACACATTTACTTAAACTTAACAAACACAACTAACACGCCAATCGATTTTAAGTTCTTAGAGGATAAAATAAAACGCCCCCTAATGGGGGCAAACACTCATAAGGAGTTGCGCTATGAGGAAACATAGCAAAACTTCTACACGAGTATTTTACCTCAAGGTGCGTTTCTTTGGGCTTAAATGCACAATCAGACGCAAAAAAACCAAGTGGGTAAGATAGTGTAGGGTTTCCCCCCTTTTGGGGGGTTCTCCTAGAGTGGTTGCTTAAACTTAATGATTCTAAAAGCAAAAACAGGGAATAATAGCATTGGTTGGGGCGGGTCGCCCACTGGACTTCCCGCCTTTATGGTCTAGTATAACGGCGTAGCGAGCACCATCATGACCACCAACACTATTACAAGCGTTTTCATGTGATACCTCTCTTTCTGGGGTATCGCCCACTATACCCCCTACCCCTAGCTCAAGTCTAGTTCTCCAAATACGCTAAAAGAGAAGCACACATGCCCTAAGCCCCTACTATAGCTAATGTGAGCTTAGTTCTGCTACCCCCTCAATTCCTTAATCCTCTTAGCCAGCGCATCGGCATGCGGGTAGTTGGCTTGCTCTAGGGCGTGTTGCAAGGCGCGTTGTAAGCCCTTGAGCTTGAAGGCCCTTAAAAAGCCCTCTTGTTCGCTTGGGGGCAAAAGTTTAAAACGAGTGGGCAAAGCGTGCAAACCGGCTAAGTTATCTTGGCACAAAGCTTCAAAGACTTGGGGGAATTGGAAGTCTGCAGAATGTAAAAAACTCTTGGCGGTGTATCTAAAGGCTAAATCAAGCAACATCGTCACCAAGATACGCCCTTCTGGCCAAAGGGGCGGGGCTTTTAATCGGGGGTGTGTTCTTTCTAGTTGGTGGGTGCGTGTTTTTAAGTCAGGTTTAATGGGCTTGGGGGCGTATTTGCCCAATTCCTCTAAGCAAGAATGCTTTAAAAAAGGAGTCCA
>NZ_FZLB01000021.1:0-17768 GCF_900196775.1 Helicobacter bizzozeronii | reverse complement strand
TTATGAATTTATCCAATCTCAAAATTGGGACTAAACTTGTCTCTCTCATCATTGGGGTTTTGCTTGTCATTTTCATTGTCCTCTCTTTGGTGATCACCCACAAGTCTTCTAAAACCTTGCAAGCAGAGGCTTATAAGACCCTCTACAATGTTGCCAAGAGGCATGCTAACCGCATCATCCCCGCATTTAATCAAGGCTTTGCCCTCTTGGAAACTTTAAGGGAGACCATCCAAAATTCTATTGCTAATGATTCCCTACGCGAGGACGAGTTGGTTAATTTTGTCCGCACCGCCTTTGATGAGGCAAATTGGTCAGATTATTGTTTCCTCTATCTCCCCCGTGCAGTCTTTAAAGATTCACACAACAAAGCTATGCCCAAACCTATAGATATAGAACATCCTATCCCTGAGGGCTTTTATTTGGCTCTTGAGGATACCGATGTCTTCCATGTGGGTGGGATTATCTCCATCCCCATCCAAGAAAGTGCTAAAATTTTCAATAACTCCAATGTCAAAGATGTGTTACGCACAAACAAGGACATGCTGAGTGAGCCCGTGCACATCCGCATTGCGGGCAAGGATGTAACCTCTGTCATCGCCACTGTTCCTATCAGAGACAAACAAAAACAAGCCATTGGCTTTATTAGTCTGGCAATCGATCTGACTAAGATGCGCCAAGAAGTGATCATGGATAAGACCAGTTCAGTTTATCCGGGCGATATTATTGCGGTGCTTTCTTCTACTGGACACGTTGCCGCCTTCCCAGATATCAACATGATTGGCAAACCCTTAATTGAGGTCAATCCGGGTCCCTTGACAGAGACTATTTTGAAGGCTACTAAAGAACACAAAGAGGGGGTATTCCCCTACATGAATATCAGACACCAAGAATCTTTTATCGGTCTAGTGAATTTCAAAGTGTGGCGTGATATTGATCAGTATTGGTCAGTTTTTATAGTTGCCCCTAAGGACGCTATTTTCAAGCCTAGAAACGAGCTCACCAAGCTTGTCATCATGACTGCGTTTTTTTCTCTCATCATCGCTGGAGTGTGTGTAGCATTTTTGGCTAATAAGATCATCTCTAGGCGACTCTCTGCGGTGTTGGAGGGATTGGTTACATTTTTTAGGTTTTTAAACCATGAGAAAGTCTCCCTCAAACTCTTAAAGGTGTGGAGTAATGACGAACTGGGGCAGATGGTGAATGCCATTAATGCCAACATCCAAAAAATTCAATCGTCCTTAGAGGAAGACCAACAAGCCGTGTCCCAATCGGTCAGCACGGCTAAGATCATCGAGTCGGGCGATTTGAGCGCCAGAATCACGCAAATTCCAGCTAACCCCCAGCTCAAAGAACTTAAAAATGTGCTCAACACCATGCTAGACACCCTAGAGCGCAAGGTGGGGCGTAATATGGACACCATCAACGCCGTTTTTGAAGCCTACAAGAAATTTGATTTCACGGCTAAAATCCCAGAGGCTAAGGGTGCAGTGGAGATCACCACCAATATGCTAGGTCAAGACATTCGCGAGATGCTCAATGCCTCTTTTGCCTTCGCACAAGAATTATCCTCACAAAGTGCCATCTTAAAAGAAACCATGCAAACCCTCTCCCAAAGCAGTGTGGAGCAATCTAACTCCCTAGAGGGGACTGCCCAGCAAATTGCCCAAATCACTGCCTCTATGCAAAACACCAGTGCGCGCACCACAGAAATCACCAAGCAAGTCCAAGAGATCAAAAATATCATTGTCATCATCCAAGACATCGCTAATCAAACCAACCTTTTAGCTTTGAATGCGGCTATTGAGGCTGCTAGAGCGGGCGAGCATGGCAGAGGCTTTGCGGTGGTGGCCGATGAAGTCAGAAAATTAGCCGAGAGAACGGGTAAATCTCTAGGTGAGATCGAGGCCAATACAAACTCATTGGTCCAAAGCATGAACGAGATTGTGTCTAATATCCAAGAACAAGCTAGCGGGATTGAAGCGGTCAATGAGACGGTCGAACAATTAGAAGTTGTGGTGCAAAAAAACGCCCAAATCGCCCAAGACACCGACCAGATCACCCAAAAGGTCAATGACATCGCCAAAGAAATTCTAGATGATGTCAATAAGAAGAAGTTTTAGGGTGCCATCGTTAGCCATGCACACCCAAGCGATCGCAGTCGTGGTTGTTTAGGGGGAATTTAGTCAAATGGGGTTAAAATGGGGGAATTTAAGATAGGTGGTTAGTGTGCGTTTTTGGGGCTTTTGGGTGCTTGGTTGTTCGTGGTTGCTAGCACAAGGGGCGGATGGCTTTTTTAACGCCATTGAAACGCAACTAAAAAGCAACACGGCTAAGGGCATTTTGATGTTGATTTTTATTGGCATTGCCTTTTATGTGTGGCGTAATTTGGATCGCTGGCGGGAGATTTTCTTCACGATCTTAGGTGTGGTGTTGGGGATTGTGCTTTTTTTCAAGGCTCCGGCTTTGGCTTCTTGGTTTATGGGGCTGTTTTGATGGGGGCAGGTTATCCTGTGCTGGTGATCTCTGTGCCCAATCTCAAAGAAATCTCGACCAAAGAAAAATTTTTATGGTTAAATGCCAAATCGTGGATTTTGGCGATCTTTATCCCCTTTATCTTGTTCCCATGGCTGGGTTTGATCTATGCCCTCTTGCTCTATGGGGCGTTTTTGGGGCTTTTCAGTTTGTTGGAGTTTTTTGATGAGGACATCACCGACATTTTAATCGCACGCTCCAAGATCAAAACCCCTAGCGTGGATTTTTACGCTTAACCCAGTTGTTCTAAGACTCGATCCACAATCAAGCGTGCCCCGTCATTAGAAATTTTGGCTTGAAGTCCCAAACTTACCTTAGAGATATAAAGACCCTCTTTTTTGGGCGTTTCTAACCATTGGATGAAATCAAAGAGATGTTGGGGGTGCAAATCATGCTGGAGAATGATCTTAGCCAAGCCCTCTTGTTCGAACTCTAGGGCATTGAAATACTGGTGGTTATTGGCAGCATAGGGGTAGGGGACAAACATGGTGGGTAGGTTGTTGGCACACAATTCCCAAACACTGCTCGCCCCCGCACGACTCACACAAATATCAGCTTGTTTCATTTTCTCCACTAGGTGTAAATCAAAATCAAAGATATCCACCTCATCTAGGATACCCAAACCTTTGTAAAGAGCAGCTACGCGCTCGTAATCTAAAACCCCACATTGGTGGATGATCCGCATGCCATTCTTAAGTAGCTTGCGCGCACATAAAAGCGCAAACTCATTAATGGCTTTAGCTCCCTGAGAGCCCCCTAAAAATAAGATGGTTTCGACCTTGTTACGCACACGGGCACGATCAAAAAAAACCTGTTGGACGGGGTAGGGGGTTTGGATATAATTTTTTCTTTTACGATCCTCGCCCTTAAAGCTCCCAAAAACGCTCTTGGCATAGGGAGCCACTATTTTATTGAGCGACCCTTGCACGGCATTTTGTTCGTGGATAAAAAGGGGCGTGCGTGCGATCATGCTAGCAAAGCTCCCCGGACCGGCACTAAACCCCCCGACACTGATCATGCCCTTAATTTGGTGTTCCTCGATGATTTTCATCGCTTCTTTGGTGCTCTTCATTTGTTTGAAAAGCGCACCAATTTTCTTAAAAAACCCCTTATTAACCACACCTTCTGTGTTCAAAAAATAGCGTTCTTTAAAAAGATCGCTGTGCTCAAACCATGCCTTGTCCTGTCCGGAGGTGCTCCCAATGAAGATGAGTTCTTGTCCCCTGCTTTTGAGCTCTTGGGCTAGAGAACGGGCGATACACAAATGCCCGCCCGTTCCGCCTCCGGTGATTGCCAACATGGTCTAAAGGGCAACTTGCGAATTAGCCGGTGCGGGCATGGCGACAAAGGATTTGAGCATGTCTCTAAAGCCAAAATCGGGGTAATCCATAATGGAGAGGGCTACTTGTGCGGCATAACCATTTTTAGGGTTGAAGATCAAAGGAGCTAGAAAATTCACCATGGATTCTTCTAGTTTCTTTTGGATCACCACCACGCAAAAAACCTCTACTTGTGAATCATAGTCCAATTCTAGCAACAATTCGATGTATTTGGGGATACTAAAATGATAATCCCGCAACTTATAGGGGTTAGCCAAGATCATGCTGATGCTCCCATCTAGGCTAGTGATCCGACTAAAGAGATCATCAATGTGAGTGAGTTCTACTTCTAAAATCCGCTCAAATCCTAAGATAGGGGCTTTCAATTCATAGCGCATGCACTTCCTTATGGCAAAGATACACTAAATAAGCAAAGGTTATTCCATAAAATCTAGTAGCCCGTTTGGGCTTTTACGCTACAATGCGATTTTCAAGGAGAGATATGCCCTATAGCAATACCAATAATATTCCTAAATTGAAAAAGTGGATCATCAAGTGGCAAACCCGATCGCTAGGCAAACACCTCCATGTGCATATTTTGATCCTCTCAGTTTTGGTGTTTTCCGATCGTTGTGATTTGGATAAGCAATTAGAGAAGGTTAAATGCCATTTAGACAAGGCACTTAACCCTAGATTGGCTAGCATGGTCTTTGAGCGTATTTTGGTTAATATCGCTGATTATGATGCTGATGAGCATTTATACCTCAAGGATCGCATGCGGGTCTTTGAACTCTTGGTGCAAAATATCCAGCTTTATGGCATTGTGCTAGACATTTGGGAGGAGGATATTTATCAAGATCAGCGCGACATTTTAAAAGTTGCGGTCCAAAACGCCTATGACAAGCGTTATAGCTTGGATGCGGAAAGCCAACGGGCTTTGTCTTACCAGATGCGTATCTTTGCCAATAAACGCGCGCCTGTCTGCAAGCTTTAAAACTTCTTAATTTCAGCCATTTATTAGTTTTGAAACACTAGAATGGGCGTTTTTGATATTATACAAGGGAAGTAAGATGAACTTGACACAATCAATCAGGGCAGAGGAAGTGAAGCGCGCATGGGTGGTCTTAGATGCCAAAGATCAGGTGTTTGGGCGGCTCATCACCCAAGCGGCGACTCTGTTACGGGGCAAACACCGCCCTTACTACACCCCGCATGTGGATTGTGGGGATTTTGTGGTGGTGATCAATGCGGGTAAGGTGAAGTTTTCAGGCATGAAGCTAGAGGACAAGGAATACTTTACCCACTCGGGCTACTTTGGGAGCACCAAGAGCAAGACTCTAAAAGAGATGTTGGAGAAAACTCCAGAAAAACTCTTTTTCTTAGCCGTGCGGGGCATGTTACCTAAAACCAAATTAGGGCGCGCGATGATCAAAAAACTCAAGGTCTATAAAGATGATAAACACCCACACACCGCTCAAGTGAGCAAGAAGGATAACTAGATGACAAAATTTTATGCCACAGGGAAAAGAAAAACAGCGATCGCCAAAGTTTGGCTCTCCCATGGGGGCGGGGAGCTCAACATCAATGGCATGGATTTGAATGCGTGGCTAGGCGGGCATGAGTCCATTAAAATGAAAGTGATGCAACCCTTAGTTCTAACCAAACAAGAGGGGCTAGTCAATATCAAAGCCGTTGTTTTTGGGGGCGGGTATAGTGCCCAAGCAGAGGCTTTAAGGCATGGCATTTCTAAGGCTTTAAACCTCTATGATAGTGCTTTTAGGGCAATCTTGAAGCCCAAAGGCTTGCTAACACGCGATTCTAGAGTGGTTGAGCGTAAAAAATATGGCAAACACAAGGCTAGACGCAGCCCACAATTCTCTAAACGATAGCACGCAAGGGGGGGTGCTGTGGCTGTTGATTTAAGAAAAGATAGTATCCCCCGCCTCTTTTTTTATTATTTTATCCCTCTTGCCTTTTCCATGATCTCGCTTTCCACTTATTCCATGATTGATGGCATGTTTGTGGGGAACAAGTTAGGCAAGGATGCCCTAGCGGCTGTGGGGGTGTGCTGGCCTATCTTCCCGACCCTCATTGCCTATGAATTGCTCTTTGGGCTAGGGGCAGCCTCCATCGCCTCTTATTTTTTGGGCAAAAACCAAGCCCGCCGTGCGCGCCTTGTTTTTAGCTCCGTGTTTTATTTTGTGGCACTCAGCATGGGGGTGATTGGCTGGGTTTTAGTGCCCTTTAGCGATGAGATTGCGCGTTTGTTGGGCAGTAGCGAGTTGCTTTTGCCCATGGCATCTATTTATATCAAAGTGATCTTGATGGGGGCGATTTTTATGGTTTTGCACCCCTTAGCCGATGTGTTTGTGGTCAATGACAAACGCCCTATGTTGGCGATGATTGCCATGCTGATTGGCTCTTTAACCAATGTCTTGTTTAACTATCTCTTACTCTATGTGGTGGAAGTTGGCATCCATGGGAGTGCGATTGCCACGGTTTTAGGGCATGCGGTGGGGTTTTTGGTGTTGCTCTCCCATTTTTTGTTGAAAAAAGGGCAACTTTACTTTGTGCGCCGTTTCAATTTGGCAAGCATCATCTCATCGGCTAAGAGTGGTCTGCCCCAAAGTGTCTCCGAGCTCAGTGCCGCCATTGTCATGCTCTTATTCAACCACACGATCATGAGCACCACCAATGAACGCGATGTTTCTATCTATGCAATTATCATGTATAATGGGATTGTTTTTTGGACGACCCTGCTCGCCATCGGGCAGGGGATTCAACCCATTGCGAGTTTTAGCTATGGTGCGGGCTACATTGATCGAGTCAAGGCGGTTTTTATCTTTGGGCTCAAGGCTTCTTTGTGTGTGGGCGTGGGACTCTATGTGCTCTTTTATTTTTTGGATACCCATTTAATCAAACTCTACATGGATTCAGAAAAACTAGCCAGCGATCCCAACTTTTTACAAGACACCAAGCACGCCATGAATGTCTATTACAGCGGGCATATTCTCTTAGGGCTCAACCTCTTTTGTGCGATCTTTTTCCAATCCATCCAACGCACGGCGAGTTCTTTTCTCATCACCCTTTGTGAAACCATCGTTTTTATCGCGATCTTACTCCCAATTTTGAGCCATTTTTTTGGCATCCAAGGCATTTGGATCACCTACCCGCTTTCCCAATTCTTAGCCTTGATTGTGGCGGTGTTTGTGATCCGCTATGAGATTAAAAGGGGCACCTTTGGCATGAAGCTAGAGCAAAACCCTCTAAAAAACATGCGATAATGCACCATGCAAATCAAAACCAAGATCGTCCCCAAAGCCCTAAGCCCCCACCACACATCCGCTTTAAGCAAGAAAAACAACCAGTTTATCGAGGTGTGCCTAGACCCCTTGCTCTATAAAAAAACCAGCCACTATGTCAAAAAGCACTTTGCCGAACATGTCAAATTCAAGCACACCCTCATCCTTTTAGAGACAGAGAGTCTCAAAAAAACCTATTTACTCAACCGCCTTTTTTACGCCAAATACGCCCTGCACCCCTTCCACCACCCCGACACCTTTAAAGCCCTCTTGCAAAAAATCTTGGATCACGCCCATTTACCCATTGTGTTTAAAGAGTGCCAAACACCCCATAGCGCAGGTTATAGACCTATTTTGGCTTTGGTGCATCGCGTTGAGATCAATGTGGTGTATATGCAATCGCGTTTGGTGTTTTATTACACCAATTTTATTGCCCGGGAGTTTTTGCACGCCACTTTTGCGCCCTATATCTTATTAGAAACACCTTTTAAAGATAAAAGCAATAAGAGAGAATTTTTGCATGAAACCCACGCCCACATCGATGCCCTCTCGATCTTAATGACCCTTAGAATCCCCCACTTCAAGCATGCCTATATCCATTTTATTTACCCCACCCAAACACTCTATCTAACCAAACAAGAGGAAATTATTTTAAGGGCGCTACGCACGCTAGGCTTAGGGGTGATGCACTCCAAAGAGCAGATCAAGCAACGCTATTTAGAACTTGCCAAACTCTACCACCCGGACACCTCCAACCCCTCCTCTATTTACTCCCAAAGCATCTACAAACAACGCTTTTTGGAAGTGGCAGAGGCTTATGAGATTTTAAAATGCCTCTGAGCTATTTTTTGTGTTTGGTGCCCTCTTTATACTCTTGGATCATGCGGTAAATCTCATCTTTAAGGTGGAGTTTTTTCTTTTTCAACGCCACCACTTTTAAATCCTCAGTGTTATGCGCCTCTAAAGTGGCGATCTCATCATCTAGGGCGTTGTGCTCCTCAAAAATTTTACTGAAGTGCGGGTTTTGATTGCTCAACTCTTTGATTTCATCGCGATATTCGTGGAACATAACCATCCTTTAAGTGTAATCTTAGCCCTCTATTATAGTATAATGGGCTTTTTTACCCGCTTAAAGGATTGGCATGTCTGCCGTTTTACTCCGCCTTGTTTTAGTCGGATTTTTAGCCTTGATGCCTCTGTGTGCGATCAGTTTTAAAGATCACATGCGTTACAATTTGGGCTTTAACCTCTTCATCATGGACCATGAAGGCTCGACCAAATATTGGGTCAATACCAACACCACACTCAACACGCGTCTAACCCCTGAGATCGGGTTTGCCTTTGATCTCAAAAGCGTCGAACAAAAGCTGATGATCGGGGCGTTCTTTTTCCAAAATATCCACACCTACCAGATGAATTTCCCCTCCAAATGGGGACCCACCATCTATTATCAAGCAAGAGGACGCTCATTTAACTTTTATGGGGGTATTTTCCCTAGAAAATATTTAAACGGGCACTACCCCTTAAATGTCTTTGCGCCCTATTACTGGTTTATTGACCCCAATGCGCGTGGGTTTTTGGTGCAATACAAACCCATCTACAAACCCGAAAAACCCGCCTATTTAGAAGCAGAGTTCATGCTAGATTGGTTTGGGGGGAATTGTTATACATGCAAATACGGGCGTAATGGCTTGGGCAATGGCATGGACCGCTTTAGTTTTATGGGCTATACGCAACTTTCTATGTTGAAAAATTACTTGATTTTGGGGGGGAATGCCCAATACTTCCATGTGGAAGATCAATTTTTGCTCAACTGGCCCCATGTGTCTGCCAGTGTCCCTAAAGGCTCGATCTATCTCTTAGATCGCCTGTATTACCAAGCCTATGCCAAGAGCGATTTGCTCAATCTAGTGCCTTTCATGGAAAAAGTCAATTTTTCAATCGGCGTGCTGGGGAATTTAGAGAGATTGCGGCATGTGAATATGCCCACGCCCTTTAAGATTAGCACGGGTCTATTTATGGAAGGGCATTTACAATATAGGGGCTTTGGAATCAGCGATCTCTTTTTTGCCAGCAAACATGGCGAGGATTTTTACTACAACAAATACAAAAATGTCGAGCTCATCTGTTCTAAGGATTACTGCCCCACGCCCATTTATAGAGGCGTGCCCTTTTTCCAAGCCCCCCTGTATAACCGCTTGGACATTTACTATGAGTTTAGAAGCTCCTTTGCGAGCATTAAAACCCAATTTGTCTATAACACCATGAGCGACTATACCCAAACCAGCTCTTCTTACCAAGTCTATTTCACGGTCGCCCTAGACAGCTACGAATTGCTGAATTTTATCTTGCGGAAAGTCAAACATTAGCAAAACCATAAAAAGCCGATATGTTAGGAAAATCAAAGGAGCTAACATGCCGGTTTCCATTGTAGGCAATGTAACCTATGTCAATCAAAATGCCCCCTATAGCTCCATTGTCAATCAAAATGCCCTCCCCAAGATCGAGGAGATCAACCAAAAGGAATTTGTCGAACGCCTGCAAGTGGTCCAAGCCACCCGTGCGCTTGAGAAAAATCAAGCCGTGCATCGAGACAAAGAGGAGCAAAAGAACAACCACCCCCAACAAGAGTCATCTCACGATCAGCCCGATGCACGTTGCCGCCAAGACAAAGCCCATTGCTACCACGGGCATTATTACAGCGATCGCGATTTAGAGCGCGCGGTTGAAAACACCCACGAGTTAGAGCAATTCGTGGAAAAACATGTTTTTGATATTACAATTTAAAAGTTGTTCATATTATTATCTTGGTGGCTGAAGGTCATTGTAGAATAGGATAAGCATGGTAACATTATCAGAAAACCAAAAGGATTTCACATGGGATTTGATTACGATTTAGTGGTGATCGGATTTGGCAAGGGGGGCAAGACTTTAGCCGCCCAAAGTGCCAAGATGGGTAAGAAAGTGGCACTGATCGAACAATCTAGCGAAATGTATGGCGGGACATGCATTAACATCGGGTGTATCCCCTCTAAGGCTTTGTTGCACATGGCGACCTATAAAAAAGGCCCTACAGGTTACAAAGAAAGCATTGAGGAAAAAAATAAGTTAGTGGCGTTTTTACGCCAAAAAAATTATGAAACCATGCAACAAGCTAAGGTGCAAGTTGTTGATGGCACGGCCAGCTTTAAAGACAAGCACACTTTGATGATTTACCACAAGGATAGTTGCCAAGAGATGAGCGCAGCCCATATTGCCATCAACACGGGTTCTATCCCCATCACACCCAATATCCCCATCCAATCATCGCATGTCTATGACAGCACTTCTTTAATGCAATTAAGCACCCTCCCTTCTCATTTGGTCGTGGTGGGTGGAGGGCATATTGGGTTGGAATTTGCCAGCATGTTGGCTGATTTTGGCAACCATGCCCACAAGAACTATACAAAAATCACCATCCTAATGCGTGGGGATACCTTTTTGCCCAAAGAAGATAAGCCCTTCCAAGAGAGCATTTACCAATCCCTAACCCAGCGTGGCATTGAGATTGTTTTAAACGCGCAGGTGCAAAGTATCCAAGATCAACACTTGCACTATGTGGATAGCAAGAGCAAGCAAGAGCACACCTTGCAAGCTGATGCCTTTTTGCTCGCCACCGGGCGTGCCCCTAATACCGAGCATTTGCATGTAGAAAAGGCAGGACTCAAACTAGGCAAACACCAAGAGGTGGTCACCAATGAATTTTTAGTGGCTAATCCGGATGCGGGCGGAAACATCTATGCTTTGGGTGATGTCAAGGGGGGGGACATCTTTAGCACCTATGTGAGCTTGGATGATTTTAGGATTGTTTCTAGCCATTTGTATGGGGACAAGTCCCGCACCACCCATAACCGCTCTGCCCTGCCCCAAGTGCTTTTCACCCAAACCCCCTATAGCCATGTGGGCATGCGTGCTAAGGACATTGAAAAATCGGGTCAAAAAGTGCTGGTTAAAACAATCCCCACTGCCTCCATCCCCGGGGCTAGGGTGATTGAGGACACCACCGGGTTATTGCAAGTTTTAGTGGGCGATGAGCCCAAACAATCGGTTTTGGGGGCGAGTTTGCACTGCCCCCTCTCCCATGAACTCATCAATGTCTTTGCCCTAGCGATCAACCAAAAGTTAGGCTTTAGTGCCCTTAAGGACATGATCTACTCCCACCCCTCCATCATGGAGAGCTTTAACACGCTCTAGTGGATATAAAACGCCATCTCTACGAGGCGTTTGGCATAAGCCCATTCGTTGTCATACCATGCCATGATCTTGGCATGTTGTCCTAAACTAAAAGCCATGTCCTCAATCACCACGCAACTAGCACTATTGCCTATAATGTCCGCACTCACCTTGTAGTGGCTATCCATCTCCAAAATGTTGAGCAAGTGTTCTTGACTGGCTTGCTTAAACACATCTACGAGGGTTTCAGTGGAGATAGAACGCCCTAAACGCGCACTCAAATCAATCATAGAAACATCCATAGTCGGCACACGGACACTGCGCCCATGCATTTTGTCTTTAAGCTGGGGGAGCACAAGATGCAGGGCTTGTGCGGACCTTGTTGTGGTGGGGATGATATTATGCGCCGCACGGCAACGCCGTTTATCAGTTGAGCCAATCCCATCTACTAAAGCCTGCCCTTGGGTGTAGCTATGGATGGTGGTTAAAAGCGCGCTCTTGATCCCAAAATGCTCATCTAAGAGCATGCAAATAGGGGCTAGGGCGTTGGTGGTGCAAGAAGCGTTGGAAATAATGGGTTGGTTGTCATAAAGATGGTGGTTAACTCCTAGCACAAAGGTTGCTGGATTGTTGGGATCGACATTTTCAAAAGGCGCGCCCAAAATGATCTTTTTAGCCCCCCGCTCCCTAAAGACCTCCAAAGCGGGTATGTTAGAAAATTTCCCTGAAGTTTCCAACAAAACATCGATTCCGCTTAAATCCAAATCTTGCGGGTCTGCGCTTTGGGTGATCTCTAAGATGTGATCGCCCACCACCAGCTTAGACTTGCCCAATTCCACATCTTGGCTATAAACCCCATGCACGCTGTCATGCTGGAACAAATACGCCAGCATCTCCCAATCCCCAATATCGTTAATCTTAACCAAAGATTCTGGGTATTCAGCAAGCAAGATTCTAGCCACACAACGACCAATCCTTCCAAACCCATTAATGGCAATTTTCAAAACTCTACCTTTGTTTCAAATTCTCCAATCCCCTAGGCAAAATCCCCACAATCTACCATGTTTTAAGCGAGGTATTAGAGTGCAGTGCTATAATCCTACCACTTTTTAAATTAAAAGGAGTAACTATGGCACTTTATGATCGAACTGGCTTACAACAAGAAGCCTTTTCACACGCACAACAAAGCGAAACAGCACTTGTTAATTTTGTTAAAACCACCTATAAGTTTTTTGCGGCTAGCCTCTTGCTGGCTACCATCGGTGCGCTGATTGGCTTGATGAATTTCCATATTGCGCTCCAGTATAAGTGGGTGTTTTTCATCGCTGAGATTGCTGCCTTTTTTGGCTTGATGTTCACCAGAAACATGCCCACCCTCAATATGTTCATGCTCTTTGGCTTTACTTTCCTCTCTGGCATCACCCTTGTGCCCTTGCTAGGCTTTGTGATCGCTAAATCGGGCGCGGCTGCCATTTGGCAAGCTTTGGGGATGACCACCATTGTTTTTGGCGTGATGAGTGTTTATGCGATTAAAACCAAGAGCGATCTAGCCAATATGGGTAAAATGCTCTTTATTGCTGTGATTGTGGTCGTGGTCGCCTCCTTGATTAATCTATTCTTGGGCTCACCCATCATGCAAGTGGCGATTGCGGGCGTGAGCGTGATTTTATTTAGCTTGTTTGTGGCTTATGACACCCAAAACATCATCCGCGGTCTGTATGAAAACCCTATCCAAGCCGCAACAGCACTTTATTTGGACTTCCTCAATATCTTTGTTTCGCTCTTGCAAATCATGGGTATTATGGGTGGCCGCAACGACTAGGAGTTTTGAGCGTCTCCTAGATGCTAATCTAAACCGCTTGAAAGAGGGGGTGCGGGTGGTGGAGGATGTGATGCGCTACCTCTACGATCACGCCGAACTAGCCTTAAAGCTCAAAAAGGTCCGCCACAACGCCACCTTGATTTTCCAACAAAATAACTTAGATTTGTGCGCCCTTTGTGCTGGGCGTGATAGCCAAAATGATGTTTTAGCCGATTTGGATTTTAACAATGCCGGATCGTGTTTGCAGATGGTGCAAGCCAATTTCAAACGCGCCCAAGAGAGCGCACGGGTACTAGAAGAGTGCTTTAAATATTTGATTGTGTCCCCTAAAGCGGGCTTTAAATCCTTGCGCTATGAATTATACACCCTTGAAAAAGAATGCATCGCGTTGATCCAAGCCTAAATGTGGGTGCTTGTTTGGCAGATTTGGCTATAATCAAGTATCTTAACACAAAGGATTTTCTATGCAACACCCCAAACCCCTACACCATGGCGATCTCAACGCCTTTTTGCACCGCCGTTTTGCGTGTAAAAAATTTGATGCCAGCTACACCTTGCCCAAAGAGACCCTAGAGCTCATCTTAGAGGCTGCGCGCCTAGCCCCTAGCTCTTATAACACCCAGCCTTGGGAATTTGTGGTCGTGCGCGGCAAGCTCAAAGACCAGCTACTCCCCCATGTGTTTTTTAATGCGGATATGATTCAAAGCTGTTCGGCTTTGATCGTGGTGGGCTACATGCATGCCGGTTCTCTCAATGCGGATTATCTGCGTGGGTTTTACACCCAAGAATACCACCAAAGAGTCGCTAATGGCGTGGAAGTCTTGCTCAAAGATCGCTTGAAAAACGATCTGACCTTGATTGAGGGCTACATGAAAGAGCAATGCTACATTGCTGTGGGGCAGATGACCCTAGCAGCCACCCTTTTAGGCGTGGATTCGTGTATCATTGGGGGCTTTGATGCCCTTAAGGTCAAACATGTTTTAAATGCACACTTTAACCCCCCCCACATCGCTTGCTTGGTGGCACTGGGCAAAGCCGACATGCCCA
The DNA here is from genome assembly GCF_900196775.1 of Helicobacter bizzozeronii. NCBI lineage: Bacteria > Pseudomonadati > Campylobacterota > Epsilonproteobacteria > Campylobacterales > Helicobacteraceae > Helicobacter > Helicobacter bizzozeronii. The sequence continues at coordinate 3,534 of NZ_FZLB01000021.1, read as the reverse complement.
CCACCAAAAAAGCGCGCAAGCACAAAGACAGCGCGATCAAGTGGCTTTGAGCAAGTAAAAATTTTTGTGGGTGAAGGTTTGCGCCACGATTTCCAAATTGATAGGCGCATCCAGTAGCCCCAAATTAGGGACAATGATGATAGGTTGGATACTCTCCAAACCAACGAGCTTTTGGCGGATATAGAGTTCTTGCTCATAACTTAGGGGGGCAAAGTCAGGCAAATTAAGCAAAGTGGCTACGCCCCTGTGATCTAAAAACAAACTCTCATCTTTTACGCTAACGCCTAGCCTAATCTTTAAAGGCTCAAGCTCTAAGCCGTGTTGTTGGGCTAACATTTGCTCGGCTAAAGTCGCCCCAATGCTATAAAATTGGATCGTTAAATCCTTGATCACCACCTGCTTGCTCATCGAGTGGTTCAAAATCACGCTGGGGATCACCCGATCGCCCACACGCACCACACCCCTAAGCAACAAATAAGTTTGCAAACTTTGCTGTAAAAGCTGGTAGTCTTGCTGGTTTTGCTCCAAGCCATCACGCTCGCCAAAAACTTGGAGGCGTTTGGCGATGCTAGCTGGGTGGATTTGGCGGTTTAAAGGGCTGATTAATTCCATGCAAGGCTTGTCTTGGGCTTGGCGTTGGTCGCTTAGGGCAAACTGACACCCGCAATAATTTTGGCGGTAAAGTTTGTCGCGTTTGGCTAGGGCATTTTGTTTGCTCACCCCGCCCTGTGCGCGCACATTCACATAAATAAACTCCAGCCCATAACGCGCCGCAATTTTCTCCCCCTGTTGTTTTAAAACCACCTGCTCTTTCATCGGGCTTGAAAGTAAAGTGGTGCTAAAGTGCTGGATACCCAGCATTAAAGCCAGTTTGGCGCAAGCCTCCAAACGCACATCAAAGCAGACATTGCAACGCCCCCCCTTTTCTTTCTCTTGTTCTAAACCTTTTACCGCCTCTAGCCATGCGCTCAAGGCATATTCACCCTCAATAAGAGTAATACCCAAGCGCGCACACGAGCGTTTAACATCTTGGAGGCGTAACAAGTATTCTTCATAGGGGTGGATATTGGGGTTATAAAAAAACCCCAGCAAAGAGCTTGTCGGGTAGAGTTTGGCTAATTCTTGTAAAAAATAATGGCTATCCACCGAACAGCAAATATGCACCAAGATTTGATTAGGTGCGCTCATTTTTTAAGCACCATATAGACATAATAGCCCACACCGCCCACCAACACGCCGATCAAAAACACAAGCAAAAATAAATCCAAAAAACCCATCGCCAACCTTGTTTTTAGGATTATAGCATGGCTAGCCCACTAGGTGGCTTTTAAGTATTTTTTCCTATAATGCGGGATTACCTTGAGAATTGGACTAAAATGGGATTTAAGAGAAAAATTGCGTTGGTGCTGGCTCTTGTTTTATTGGTGGGCTTTGGCACTTTTGGGGTTTTTATCGAGCGTTTTGTGCAAAAAATCGTGGTGAAAGATGTTCAGGCTAGTTTATTGGAAATGGCGCGTTCTAGCACCCGTTGGATTGCCACTTGGAATGAAGATGACATGCGTTTGTTCAAAATTGGGCTAGAACGCATCGAGGCGTTGAAAATAACGCCCAACCATCTCCCCAATTTGGATCACTTGCGTGCGATTCTCTCTTACACCAACCAAACCTTAGAGGGCTTGCATGTCTATGTTGGGCTAGAAAATGGGGCGATGTATTCCACCTTAGAAACGCCCAAAGATTATGACCCCAGGGTGCGTGATTGGTATAAGAGTGCCAAAAACTTAAAGAAAACTGAGTTCTATGGTAAAGTTTTCAAAGATGCTTTTACACAAAAATTGGTCATGGCCTATAGTGCGCCCCTTTATGTTGATGGGGAATTTGTGGGGGCTATGGGGGCGAGTATCCCCTTGACTTTTTTTGCCGACCATGTTAGCCTCTTGCGTTTTGGGGAGGAAGTGGGGGTTAGCATTTTGAGCGATAAGGGCTTTGTCATCGCTTCAACCCGCTTAGAGGCAGGGATTGACATCCACAGCTCTAACTCAGCACTTAAAAATATTTTTGACAAGATTGTTACCCAACAAGAGGGGATTTTAGTCCATACCGATCAGGGCCAAAAGGAGTTTTTGGTCTTCACCACAGTGCCTAGGTATAATTGGAAAATCATTGCACGCATTCCTGTTAGTTTTGCTCTTAAAAATGTGTCTTCTTTGCGGGTTTTGATGTTTAGCATCTCTAGTTTTTTCTTGATCCTAGTCTTGTTGGTCATGATCTCTTGGATTTACTACCTAGCCATGCCCTTAGAGCGTCTAAACAGCTTGAGTTTGGATTTGACTAAGGGTAGCCGTGATTTGACCAAGCGTATCCCCCTTACAGAGGAGCAAAAGGGCAAAACCAAAGATGAAATCATCTCCATCGCCCAGCACATCAATACCTTTATTGAGCACATGCAAACCATCTATTGAGCACATGCAAACCATCATGCTCAAATTCAAAACCAGCGGGTCGCTCAATGCCCAAATTGCCCAAAGTGTGCGCTCTAAGGTCATGGAGATTCACAAGCGCGCCAGCCGTGCCATTGAGGTGCTCAAGGGCACCTATGATCGCAGTGCGAGCAATGCGAACAAGGTGCTTGATTGTCTGCAAAACACCAATAGCAATAATGAAAAGTTATACAGCACGGGCGCGCAACTCCAGCAAGTGCAAGAGCAAATGGAGTCCCTCAATGCACGCTTGAACACCAATGCCAAACAAAGCGTAGAGTTTTCACATAAACTGGAGGAGACCTCTCAAAGCACGGATAACATCAAAGAGGTTTTAACCATCATCGATGATATTGCCGCCCAAACCAATCTTTTAGCCCTCAATGCCGCCATTGAGGCTGCCCGTGCGGGTGAGCATGGACGGGGTTTTGCGGTGGTGGCTGATGAGGTCAGAAAACTAGCCGAAAAAACGCAAAATAGCCTAACAAGCATTAACTCCACCATCAATGAAATGGTGCAAAGCGTGGGCGATGTGAATCACAGCCTCAATCAAAATGCCCAAGAACTCGTGGAAACCGCCAAGTTGGCTACAGATGTCCAAAACATCATGCAAACCAGCATGCAAAATATCCAAGAAGTGATCGATAACACCCGTGCCGATGTCAAAGAATTAGAAAGCGTGGTTACACACACCCAAGAGATGAACGATGAGATCAGCCAAATTAACACCATTGCGCGCCAAAACCTAGAAGACATTAACGACATCCACAAAGAAAGCGATACTTTTGGGAATATTGCTGACGAGCTCAACGCAGATTTAGAGAAGTTCAAGGTTTAAAACCACAAGAAGGCTTGCAAGATTGCCTGCCATCTCAAATAAAATGATCCGCCTACTTCTCTTAGCCCTCTTGGTCTTAAATTTGCAGGGCAAAGAAAAGGAACATGTATTAACTATCTTTATTCAAATAGACAACCCCAAAGAATCCCAAAACGCCCCCTTTTTCAAGGCATTTAAGGCACTCTATGATTACATGCAAAAATCCTCCGCCAAGAA